>CAZCAD010000143.1:0-7706 GCA_964496525.1 uncultured Flavobacteriales bacterium
GCACAGAGCGGGCGTCCTTCACAAAGATTCTATTGACGCTTGGATTGATTCGGTCGTTGCTATGATTGATGCACCAAAAGATCGAAATTTCCTTTTGTGGGAATTCATCGGTGAGCAAATTTGGTCAGAGCCCAATCCATTTCCGCAAACTTATGACGAAGAAATTAGTTGGATGAAAATCTGGATTTCAGAGAGAATAGACTGGTTAGATACCAATATGCCGGGAGATTGCTCGGCGGATGTCCTGGGACTCATTGTTGAGTCTAATCTGTTGTTTAGCACTTATCCGAATCCAACTGAGTCCACCATCAATGTCTCCATGCCTTATTATGTTGAAGGAATGAAATATAGACTGATTGATATGCAGGGTAGAACCGTTCTCGACGGAAACGTTCTGGCTGCGGAATTTGCTTTGGATATTTCTTTCTTGTCCGAGGGTATTTATGTTCTCGAGGTCCACAGTCTTATGGGCGAGAACCGAAGACGAATCATCAAGGCTTAGAAAATTCTAAAACCGATTTTAACTTCGAAATGAACTGCGGGATTAAAGCGTCCTTCAGCATCATCATACTTGATTCCGTCCACATTTCCTGTTTCAAGAGCTTCCCATTCAAAGTTTGTCAATCCTTGTATTTTACTGACTCTGTGTTCAAGGCCAAGGCCAAAGTTCCAGTCTAAATATAGTCTCTCAAAAAAATACGTCTGATTTGAGCCGAACATCAACAAAAACATATTTGAATTCCGATCAACATCAATTAGCTTTCTGTACGGTAAGCCCGCTTCTGTAAAATCAATTTCCTGCTGAGATCGCTTTCGTTGATACCTGTACTGAAGGGCGAAGTAATAACCTCCCCAGCCCATTTTGATATCAGGATAATATCTCAAAGCTGCATCGGTAAAAAAGCCTGTGGTATATTCAGAATCACCCGACAACATCGATTTATAATACTTGCCTATATCAGCGTCCAGTGAAAATCTTTTGGCAAAGCCCCATTCTGCCCCGATATCTACATACGAAAGATTTGTCCTCCAATTGATTAAGGCGAATGCTGAAGTCTTGATCAGCAAGCGAGGGCGTTCGCGGGAACTATCTAAATCAAATATGCCGGAATATGCTGTTTGAGCACAAAAGGCCAAGATTAGGGCGGTCAATAAATTCTTCATAGCGCAATGGGTTGCGCTAGAAAAGGGCAATAATCATTCCACAAAAGAAAAATCGTCCCGCTAATTTAAGCGGGACGATTCAATATCAGTGCTTTGTACTTGCTATAGAGCGTCAACCGCTGCTTCAATTGCAGCCAAAGTAGTCGCCGACAAACTGATGTCTGTCTCCATGTCTAGCGTCATCGTGATTGGGGTAAAGGACGAATAATAAGTCCCGTCTATCTCTGCAATGGCGATAACGGTAATTTCCGAGCCTGACGGTATATTATACGCATAGTAAGTGTCTTCTCCCGGGTCCATGCTAAGTGTATATACCGGTGCAACGGAGGCAATATCACTAAAGTGAAGAACCAGTTCCGTATTATCCCATCCATATGGATTCGGGACGTTGATCTTTAATCCGGATTTTGGATTTGGATTATCCCAAAAAAAGTCGCAATTAATCCATCCTAAGTCTGAATCCTGCCAATCGTAATAATAGTAACCCGTCCATCCACCGGAGGTGTCCGGTACCGTAACCGCGACAGTTGATTCATCCGTCCAGCTAACATCTCCGGTCGTTGCATCTTCTGCACCGTCAAATATTCCCATCGCTGGATCTGCCGCCGTGTAAGGAACAAAAAGTCCTATCGAAGATCCGCTTGCAAGAAAAACTTCACTTCCGCCTGAGCTTGCAGTCACATTTACACTTCCCCCTGACTCCAGTATTTCATTCGCTGAAGAGGTCGTTGCGTTTAGTAGAAACATATCTGTTTGGTCAAGAACTTCCAACATCTTGATACTTACAGTTGCTGTTATTGGCGTTCCCCCCCCATCAACAAATGAGTTCGCAGGAATTTGAAGTTTTGTTCCGCCGGTACCCACAATTTCGTTGAATATCGTTGGATTAATACTAAAGGTTTGAGTAGCTGCGTCCCTGTTTGCCTTATAAAAAGCAGCAAAGTCTGCGGTATAAGAATCGTAGACACATGAGCCATCATCTTTCTTTGCATCTGTAGAATAGTTTGTGGCTGTTGAATCTGTACAACCTTTCTTTTTACATGAAGTGAACCCTGCTGCCAATAGGATGGCAGGAAGAATCATCAGAGCTTTAATTGAATTCATCTTGTTTTAGTTTTTAGTGTGATTTATAGTGTGATTTACAATAAATACAATCGGCAACTTAGAATAGTTGCCTGAAAAAGAGCGAATTCCGATTTATTTAACGATAATCTTCTTTCGTTTATCGCCCACCTGAATGATGTAACTGCCCGAAGGAAGGATAGAAAGGTTGATTTGCTGATAGTTACCAAAGTCTGTGACTTTTTTCGAACCAAGATAACGTCCGCTTAGGTCATACAGCTTAATTTCATCTGAGTCTAAACCTCGGAAATAAAGCAGCTCATCAACCGGATTGGGATATGAGAAGAATTCGTCTTCGGCTGTCTCTACAATTCCGGTACCGAATGGTACTCCGCTAAGACTATCTAACCAACTAATGTCATAAGACCAAATTGAGCGAGCATACGTTCCGGCGATCAGTTTTTCATTTGGAACGTCCAAATCCAATTCTGAGATGGTAACAAGCGGAAGGTTGGTGCCTAAATAATCCCAGCTCCCGCCAGAATTCGACGAAAAGTACACGCCACCATCAAGCGCTGCGAATAAATACTCATCATTGTAATTAGGGACAACTAATATATCGTTAACCGAGATAGAAGGTAAATCCGAAGAAATATCAGTCCAAGTCACTCCTTTATCATCCGATCGGTAGATGTATGACTCAAAATCATTCACTCTGAAGCCTGAAAATCCAACAAAAATGGTGTTTGGATTATTTGGAGATGATCTCAGTGCCGTCACATATTTATCCGGCAATGTCCCGCTTACAGTAAACCAACTCCATGTCGTTCCACTTCCTTCACCTCTCCAAACCAATCCATCGGTTGTACCTGCGTACATAATTCCGGGATCAAACTTGTCCTGTTCCAGCTCTGAAATTGTATGTTTACTTTCTAATCCGGAAACGCTTCCGAATCCAAGTTGAGTTAAATCCCCACTGATATCAGTATAGAAACCGAATGGTGCTCCTTCCATGATTTGAACTTTAGAAGTTCCTACAAACAGATCGCTGACATCTTCATCAACCAGGTACGGCATATCCCAGTTAACACGATCCGATCCAAAAACCGGTGGCCCTACGTCAATTGATCCGGTTCCGGGACTGTCATACCACAAGCCCCCGAGCTGTGTTTCATAATAGACTCCATCCGCATCCAGCTCCATCCACGTTTGTCTAAATCCATCTCCGCCAAAAAGTTTAGTCCAGTTAGTGGGATCAGATCCATTACCGGACATCGAGCCATTATCCTGTGCTCCGCCTCCATACAAACCATCGATCAATGGGTTCACATCTATGTGATAAAATTGTGTGTTTCCAATACTTTCGATGTCCGACCAACTTGAACTGGAGGCCAAATTAGTTGATCTATATAAGCCTCCATCGGTTGCGATAATAGCCGTAGTTGCCGAGGTAAAGTGAATATCATGTTTGTCGGCATGAACTTCATAAGTCCACCAATCCGGTACGTTCATGAACCAATTGTTTCCGGCATCCGGAGAGTACCATTGTTCCACTCCTTGAATTGTCAGCTGATTTTCGTCATACGGATTCACATGAATTTGACCAAAATACCATCCAAATCCGCCCATACATCCAGCGTCTAATGGAAAGCCTCCACCGTAAACATCCAAATCTACCCAAGTAATTCCGCCATCGATTGTTTTGTAAACTCCTTGAGGATTTAAGGTTCCATTGTCGACAAACATTGCGTAGAGCGTGTTCGGTGAAGATGGAACAATGTCAATTCCAACTCTTGATTCATTAGCGGGCAAGCCTCCTCCCAATAAGGTCCAATTATCTCCACCATCAATTGTTTTATAAATTTTTGAATCCGGTCCTGAAATGATTCCGCTGAATTCGTGATTGAGTCGATTGAAAAAGCTGGCGTACAAAATATCCGGATTTGTCGGGTCCATAACCATGTCGCAGACTCCCGAAGAATCAGAAACGAATAAAACGTTGGTCCAGGTTGTGCCTCCATCTATCGTTCGATAAACCCCTCTGTCGGTATTGGCTGTGCGACAATCACCCATTGCTCCTATAAAAATTCGATTGGGATTGGTCGGGTCAATGTGAATCTCAGAAATAATTCCGGTTTGTTCAAGACCCATTTGCGCCCAGTTTGCTCCTTCATCGGTTGACAGATACAGACCATCACCCATGTGTGAATTACCCCCAAAATTTCTGTCACCGGTTCCTACCCAAACCCTTGTCGGATCTGTAGGATCCAATTTAATTTGGCCAATTGCCAGATAAGCGAAGTCATCAAAAATGGGGTTCCAACTTGTTCCTCCATCAGTCGTTTTGAAAATTCCTCCGTTAGCCGAGCCCGCATAAATTATGTTCGGATCAGTCGTATGTCCTTCGATTACGTTGAATCTGCCTCCGATATTATACGGCCCTTCAGGAGTCCAGGGATTGGTCAAGATTATATCTCGAGCGGATGCAGTTGCCTCAGCATTTTCTTTTACCTCAACTAATCGAGCATGGAATTCTCTCTGGTCAAAACCATCGGGATAAGACCGGACATCCATCCAATACGAATTAGGATAGGGGCTTTTAGACTCTTCGGGTTCATGGTCCTCAGTAACCGCTGTCTCAGTTGTAAGAGGGCCATTATCCGATGGGATATATGGAATAAACAAACAAGCCCCAACAGCAATGATAACGAGTATCCAAAAAGTAAACTTCCTCATGAGATTAAGATAGCAAATTCTAAAGTATAAACGATCAAAATCGAAGATAGTTGGATGCC
This sequence comes from uncultured Flavobacteriales bacterium, assembly GCA_964496525.1. Taxonomy (GTDB): domain Bacteria; phylum Bacteroidota; class Bacteroidia; order Flavobacteriales_D; family Crocinitomicaceae; genus JAKSBJ01. Next base: position 5,022 of record CAZCAD010000143.1, read on the forward strand.
CTAACGAATAAATTGTGCGTCCAATCCTACTTCGGATTCAAAATGTCATCGATACGATCCAGGGCATCTTGCAGATGATATTTACTCATTGTGTCCGACGTTCGGCCAACAGCGACCTTTATAGCGGCCTGAAGTTTCTTTAGCTCGGCTTTTACCACGGCTCTTATATCAGATTGGCTCACATCAATAGATGGTCTTATAGTAAAATCCCTTCCGTCGAACTTAATTTTCCTTACGCCGTCTTTCTCCATCAGGTATTTCATTCGATCGATGTAGGCTTTTTGAAGATTTCTTCTATACGTGTCAATTTTTGATCCGGCTTTTAGCTCAGCCCAGATTTCTGTTCGTAAATCCTGCATCATCTCGAGCAGGCTATAGGCACTGTCAGCACTAATTGCCTCATTCTCAATCATTCGGCCCATTCGATCAAAGCTTAACAATGAGTTCAATGTTCGAGCCTGCGTCTTTCTGATTTTTTCTACGCTACCTGAAAACTGAATCTTGTCAAAGATGTTTTGATCGATCAGCCATTGCGGAGTTTCGAACAATTGATCATGCAAGAACTGCATGCAGTTTTCCTGATGCGTCTTATCGACATGATAATAAACCGGTCCTTCCTGATCGGAAGTTTTGAAATATTCGTAAATACCCCCGATGTTGCCGGCTACGTGTCCCATATAACGATTATACTGCCCAAGTAAGTGACCATACATTTCACGGAGTGACTCATAGTTTTCACCCGGTTCGGAGGTCCATTTGATTAAGTTAGGAATGATTCTTTTCAGATTAGCTATGCCGTACAAGCTCGCTTTAATAGCGTCGTCGCCCAGGTCTTCCGTCTGTGAACTAGGATCGATGACCCCAAACTGCTGACGTCCGAATCGATAGTATGGATCACCCGCGTGAGATTTGATCCAGGTATTTAATGTCTCTTTTTCGTCTTCAGCCGATTCGGCTTCCAGAATTGGTTTATATCCCCATTCTATTGACCACTTATCGTATAAACCAATGTTTGGCATCATTGCCACGTCACCATCTCCTGGTTGGGCTACATAGTTAAATCGGGCGTAATCCATGATGGATGGAGCGGTGCCATTTGCCTGAGTAAAGCTCGGAGAACGCAATGAATCTACAGGATAGGCAACACTTGAGCCCATATTGTGTGGCAAGCCTAAGGTATGGCCTACCTCGTGAGCCGAGACAAATCGAATTAACCGTCCCATCACTTCTGTATCGAAATTGTATTTCCGCGCATCCGGATTAATCGCGGCTGTTTGTATGAAGAACCATCCTCTTAAAAGCGTCATCACATTGTGAAACCAATGAATGTCGGATTCTAAAATTTCGCCGGAGCGTGGGTCGCTGACATGCGGTCCGTAGGCATTTGGCACGGATGAAGCTAAATATCGAACGACGGAAAACCGCGCATCTTCCGGGCTCCATTCCGGTTCTTCTTCTTCAGTTGGAGGAAGTTTACAAATGATGGCATTTTTAAATCCGGCCTGTTCAAAAGCAACTTGCCAATCTTCAACACCTTGCTTAATAAAAGGTCGCCACTTTTCGGGTGTAGCCCGATCGATGTAATAAACAATCGGCTTTATTGGCTCAACCAGCTCACCCCTTTTAAACTTTTCAATGTCTTCATCTTTGACTTCTAATCTCCACCTGTCAAGGTATCTGAGCGTTTTACTTTTTTGATCTTCCAATCCATAATCGGTTTGTGCTGAAGTGAACCATCCAACTCGCTGGTCAAAATATCTTCGCTGCATGGGTTCTTTAGGCAAGAGCAACATCGAATTATTGATCTCAATTGAAATTGCGCCGTTAGAGGCGTTTGAAGGAGGCCTGGAGGCGTTGTATGTTTTGACGTGTCTCGTTTCGATGTTTAAGGGATAGCTTTTTAAACTTTCGACATACGACCGCTTTGAATCCATATTTGTGACGCGAAATTGCTTCCTGGTACGGCTTGGCATCCCAAGAGCTTTTACGTCCTTGTTGAACAATGACGTCACTTCGATTACAGTGGTTGTAGAATCTTTATTGAATGCTTTTATCGGAAAAATTGCCATCACCGGCTCAAAGTTCGAGTTTGATACAGCCTCATGTATAGGAAGGGAATCTGCGGCATAAATTCGATGAGACACGATTCGCAACAAGACTTTCTTATCTTTCTTTTGCCAACGCAGCATTTGTTCATTCAGCTTGTTGCCCCCATTGCCCATTCCGCTTGCTGATTTTGACATTCGCGTGACCATGAGCATTTCTCGCTCAAAAAGTGTGTCGGGAATTTCATAGAAGTATTTGTCGTCGATTTTATGGACATGAAACAGACCTGAATCTGTCTCGGCTTTTTTTGTGATGACCTTATTGTAGGGTTTGATCTCGTCTTTATCCTTCGCAGGAGAATCTCCCTTCTGAACAGTTTTCGTTTTCTTTTTTCCCTTTCCTCTTTTTTGAGCATGTGTTGGTACACAAACGGAAATCAGGAGTAATACCGTGACAATTCTTAAGGTAGTTCGAAACATGATTTAGGTTTAGGTTCTAAAGATATTAATTCCAATTAGTTGCAAGACAAGCAGTCGTTGAACGGTCTTTTTACCGCATGTAGTGCAGATAAGGGGTATAGACAATTATCAAATACTAAGTCTTCCCGTTTCTACCGTTATATAATAGTCCGGACATTCC
>CAZCAD010000144.1:0-7701 GCA_964496525.1 uncultured Flavobacteriales bacterium
TACTCTTGACGGTGGCCTGCTCCAAGTTAAATTCTTCGAGTTCTCCAATGATTGAAGCATAGATATCTTCACTTTTCAATCCAATATTCTGGTGAAGTCTTATTCCTGATTGTCCGTCAATTATTTTTTGAAAGTTGGCTTCAGCTGTCTCGCCGAGCGGAGAAATGATATTTTCAGCTCCTATGTAAACCATTAGTTCTCCTCAATCCAATCTCTTTTCTCTTTCCATTCCGAAAAAAAATCCGGAACTGTCAAGATGAGATCCTTTTCAAGCGTAACAAATACCTGAACGGTTTGTCCCCTGGCTGAAAGTTTGTCCTTGCCTACGTCGTAGAGCTCATACTCATGAATGATTTTTGCGGCCGGTGTATCCACTAATCTGGATACTACTCTGACACGACTTCCATATTCTATTGGCCAAAGGTGATCGATCTCAGAATGCACGATCGGAACGAAAAATCCCTTATGGGCGATATCCAGATAATTCAAATCGTGTTGAGCTCCCAAAGCTTCACGACCATCTTCAAAATACTTTAGATAGTTTCCATGCCACACCACATTCATTGCATCGACTTCACTGAATCTAACGGCGATTTCTATTTCATTCTGCAGATACCTGCGCTTTCCTTGGATCATCAATTACAATCTTCATTTCACATTCTGCTATTTGCTCGTCTCCGATAAAAGTATAGCCTTTAATCATGGTTATATTGAACACTTCATGTTTCATTTCCACCATTGTTCTCAAAGTATCTCCACTTTTTGGATAGCGGTCAATTTTTACTTTTGAAACGGCTCCAATAAATCCCAATGGAGGCGTTTCATTATGCATTTTATAGTAATAACCGGCTCGGGCAGCGGCCGTTTGGGCTATATTTTCGATGATACCTGATTCTTGAAACTCTCCATCCCTGATAAACATATTGGTATCCAGAATTTCGAAATGTGTAACCGTTCGTTCTTCATCTTGTGATATCAACGTATCGATCATCAAAATTGGTGGCCTTTGGGGCAGTAATTCGGTAATATTTTCTTTATCAACCAGCATCATCTTTAAAATATGGGAAGTAGTTAAACCATTGTTCGGGATTCAACTTTACCTTCTCTTCTAAAATGCGCAAATATTTCTCCGCCACTTGTTCCGGAGAATCACATATTTCGGGTTTCGTGGAGGTAAAATGGTAATTAAACTTGCCATTTTTCACCGCAAATATAAAACAATGATGGGCTTTTAGACGAGAAGCGATTTGAAATGGTCCGAATGGTAGCTCAACGGTCTGATTAAAGAAGTTGGTTTCAATCGTTTTGGCTCCTTCCATAAAGCGGTCACCATGTATGCATATAATCTCTCCATTCTTGACGGCCGCATGAATGGCATAAATATGCGATTGGTCATTTTTGATCGGAATTATTTCGAAAAGGACGCTCCCTAACTCCTCCTGCATCATGGCTTTCAGCTTTTGACTTTCACCATCGAACATGACAACATTGACCTTTGCGTTCAATTTCTTCAAAAGATTTCCGGCAATTTCCCAATTTCCCATATGAGCACTGAGAAGAACCAGGGCCTCTCCTTTATCCACATACTCTTTTAGATACTCTTCACCTTCCTGGGTGTAAGTTATTTTATCGCCTTTGCCGCTTAAAAAAGCCATACGATCAACGATAGATTCTCCTATATAATTAAAGTTCTTCCAAATGATTTTTGAAATACGGTGCTTTTCTATTCCCGGAACTTTCGAGTAAAAATCCCGCAGTGCTCTTTTAGCCGGTTTAGCGAAAAGGTAATAATAGAAGGCTACGAATCTCACAAAAAGATAGCTAAATCCCAATCCAAAAATCCGGATGATTTTTATGAAAAATTTATAGCCTAAAGGAGTTCCTTTACTTTTTCCTTTCCAGCCAGACATGAAATATTATGCAGTCTCTTCAGAAGTTTCCGCTTCCGCTGAAGCTTCGGCGGACACGTTCGCTTCGTCCTCAGAATCACCATCCGAGTCAGGGGGTGTTTCTTTCTTAGGCATTTCTATACCGTGAAATTTATTGTAAGCATAGGTATAGAAATCATCGAAGGTTTTAATATCCACGAAATCTTCTCCCTGAACTTTGAATCCGAAGTTTTGTTCGATAACCACTACGAGGTCAACGTAGTCCAGGCTATCGAGATCCAATGTTTCTTGAAGTGAGGCTTCAGGCTTAATTAAACTACCATCTACCTCAAATTCTTCTACTAAAAACTCGTTTACTTTTTCAATTATCTCTTCTCTGGTCATTCTCTAGGTTTTTTGTAGTATAAGAGTTGAATTTGTACCCCCAAAACCGAATGAATTCGATAGTACTGTATTCAGCTCTTGATCTTTTCTGTTTGCAATGATATTAAGATTCTTTGATTCTTCGTCTGGATTTTCGAAATTAATATTGGGTGCGATAAAATTATTTTGCATCATAATCAGCGAATAAACGATCTCACTGGCTCCTGCCATCCAACATTCGTGACCTGTTAATGATTTGGTCGAACTAACCGGAGTTTGACATCCCGAAAACACTTCGTTGATTGCTTGCGCCTCAAAAGAGTCTCCGACCTGAGTCGAAGTTGCATGTGCATTTATGTAATCAATTGCTGATGGATCAATCTCTGCCTGCTCTAATGCCATTCGCAATGATCTTAGCTGGCCATCCTTATTTGGATTTGAAATATGATCTCCATTTGAAGAGAATCCATAACCGGTGATTTCCGCAATCACCTCTGCTCCTCGGGCTTTAGCTGATTCTAATGTTTCAATGATTATGGTAGCACCTCCACCCGATGGAACAAGACCGTCTCGGTCCTTATCAAAGGGTCGTGAAGCTTTTGTGGGATCATCTTCTCGAATTGAGAATGCACTTAGCCCGTCAAAACTCCCAAATACAAAGGGGTTTACTTCCTGAGCTCCACCGCAGATAATCATGTCTTGAAAGCCCATTTGAATTAATAAAAATCCGATTCCAATCGAATGAGACCCGGAAGCACAGGCCGCAGATACAGTAAAATTGATTCCTTTGAGCTTAAAAATTGTCGAAAGGTTCATCGTTACCGTGCAATTCATTGATTGGAAAATAGACGCACTGCCCAATAGCGTTGTATCTCCCTTTTCACGAATTCTTTGAACAGCCTCTATTGTGGCCTTCGCCGAAGAATCATTTCCATACAAAATTCCGACTTCTCTTTTCTCTAAATCCTCAATCCCCAAATTTGTATAATCCAATGCTTCTTTGGTAGCGAGATAGGCATATTTAGCCTGCTGAGATAGTTGGATTCGTTCTCTTCTGGGAAGAATTCCCTTTAAATCAGGCTCTTCAATTAGTCCTGTCAGTGCTGATCGATATCCAAATTCTTTACGTTCAGGGTCAATTCCAATTCCCGAGGTTCCGTTAAATAAGGATTCTTTCACCTCTTCGAGATTTTTACCCAGGCAAGAGTAAATCCCCATTCCTGTTATAACCACTCTTCTACTCATCTATGAATACAATCCTCCATTAATATTAATTACTTCAGCAGTAATATAACTTGCCTTTTCTGAAACCAAAAAGCTAACCAGATCAGCCACTTCCTTCGGTTCTCCAAATCGATTTGCAGGAACAAATTTCATTAGCATATCCATATCCAAAGGTAAATCTTTGATCATGTCGGTATTGATAAATCCGGGAGCAATAGCGTTTACAGTTATATTTCTTTTTGCGATTTCCTGACCCAGGGCTTTTGAAGCGGCTATCATTCCGCCTTTAGCAGCAGAATAATTTACTTGTCCCGGATTTCCTTTTACACCTGAAAGAGAGGCAACATTAACAATTCTACCCCATCGGTTTCTAAGCAATTTCGGAATCAAAAATCGCGTGACATTATAAAATCCCTTTAGGCTGACATCGATGACACTATCCCATGCTTCATCATCCAACATGGCGAATAATCCATCTTTGGTTATTCCGGCATTATTGACGATAATCTCAATTAAGGCTCCATCATTATTTTCTTGCCATTGCGAGAGTTGGGATTCAACCTGTTCTTTATTTTCTACTCTAAATTGAATGGCCTCTGCACTCCCACCGGCATCGGTGATCATCGCAACGGTTTCTTCCGCCGCAGCCGTATTTCCCGCATAATTAACCAAAACATGAAATCCGTGATCGGCCACAATGGTTTTACAAATTTCTCGACCAATCCCTCTAGATCCTCCCGTTACCAAAGCGTATTTCATTTTTGATTTTGCTTTTTAGATCGTTTTTTCTTTGACTCCGTCACGCATGTGATTGTGCAAATACTCCAAGACGCGTTCAATTTTACCATGACCGGGTTCATCAGCATCTATACCCTTTGCCAGTTTGGACAACTCATCAAAAATTTGTTTCGATTGGCTTCCTAATTTATCACGACAATCGGCGATATCAATTGCCTGGGCGACTGCTATTAGCTCGATTGCCAAAACTTGAAATGTATTGTCAATCACCTTCTCAGCCATGAGGGCACTGTTCGTTCCCATGCTTACAATGTCCTGATTGTCATTATTACATGGAATTGAATGTACGTACATTGGATTCGACAATGTCTGATTTTCAGCCGTTGTCGAAGTCGCCGCAAATTGCATTCCCTGTAGTCCGAAGTTTAATCCAAGTGTTCCTTTATTTAAAAATGGCGGGAACTTTTCGTTCAGACGCGAATTAAGCAGATAGTTCAGCTGACGCTCCATCAGCATACTCAATTTCGTAAGGGCAATTTTTATTTTATCCATTTCGAAAGAAACGTAGTCACCATGGAAATTGCCACCGTGATAAACATTGTTTGATTCGATATGCGTAATTGGGTTGTCGTTAGCAGAATTGATCTCGTTAACAACGACTGTTTCCGCTTGCTGTATTGTATCCAAAATAGGTCCGATAATTTGAGGGACGCATCTCAAACTGTAATATTCTTGTACCTTATCCGGGAATTTATCCGGTGTTGATCCATTTGTATTGAACAAATGTTCTTCTCTTTTCTTAATCAGATTGCTATCCTTTAAAAAATCGCGCATCAGTTCAGCAACCTGTTGTTGACCCGGATGTTGTTTTACTTCGTTTAGTTCTTTCGAAAATGAATCATCATAAGATGAGATCACTTCGTTTATCATGGCCGAAGCTTTGATGGACCAATTGGCAAGTTGTTTCGCTTTCATGATATTCAACATACCTATTCCCGACATGCACGAAGTTCCATTGATCAGCGCAAGTCCATCTCTTAGTTTAAGATCAAGTGGTTCAATTCCTAAATCTGAAAGGACATCGGCTGCTTTTCGACGTTCACCATTATAACTTACATATCCTTCTCCGATAAGTCCCAGACCTAAATGAGCGAGTTGAACCAGGTCTCCGCTTGCTCCTACACCACCATGCGTATAAACTTCCGGATAAATTTCTTCATTAATAAAACGCTCAAGTGTATCGATGACCCCAATGCTAACGCCAGAATGACCCATTGAAAGGCTATTCAATCGGCAGATCATCATGGCACGAGTTTGTTCTTGGTTGAGAACTTCACCCATCCCGCTGGCATGAGAACGCACCAAATTGTACTGTAATTTTCTTAAATCGTCCTGAGGGATTTTGTATTGTGCCATCGGACCAAAACCGGTATTAATTCCGTAGATCACTTTATCGTTCGAAAAGGATAATAAGAAGCTGTAGGTTTCTTCGATCTTCTTTTTCTTTTCGGCGCTCACAGAAAAGTTTTCTTTCCCAAAAACAGCGGCCATTATCTCATCAAAGGTAGTTTGCATAGAAATAGGGTCTTTCCTCGTCAAATTTCAATTTTGGTACAAGAGGCAAAAATAATAAAATTAAATTTGTCCTTCGGCTATTTAAGGTAGTATAATTAAAACGAATGGGCAGACTTTCAATTTCATGGTTTAACTTCTGGAAAGGCCGGAGATTGCTGTATTCTGCCATTATCGCCAGTATTGCCGTCTTATTAGCTTTCGCTACTACCTATCTCAAGATTTATGAGGATATAACAAAAACACTGCCACAATCAGAGAGTTTTGAGAAATTGAAGAAGATTATTGAGCATCGCGGCCTCAACAGCTCCATTTACCTCTCAATTGGTAATAATTCCGAATGGGATACCGAACAAATGCGCCAACTTGGTTATGAATTCTGTCACGATATTGAGAATTCCTGCGGAAAGTACATTAAAGAGCTTCGATATAGCGTTGGTGATGACGAAAGAGAAATTTATGACTTTATTGAGGCCAGGGTGCCCTATTATCTTGAGGATGCCGACTACCAACCTATATCCGCACGATTATTAGCTGATTCTATCTCGGCACGCTTGAAAGTTAATCATGCGAAACTTTTTACTCCTGAAGGATTTTTATTGAAGGATTATATGATCAGTGACCCACTCTCAATTACTCCGCTGGCACTTGTAAAGTTCAAGAGTCTCGAAGAAGAATCAGTTTTCAAAATTGAAGATGATTTATTCAAAATGAATGAGGACGGCAGCCTATTTATTAGTGGTGTAGTTGATATTAATGAAGAACATTCAGTGATCAGAGGGGAGCTTGCCGAGAACCTTGCAGAGGTAGCCGACAAATGGCGTGACAAGGGTTATGAAGTCAATTATTTTTCGGGATTCCTGATTGCGGCTGCCAATGCCGAGCAAATTAAGCGAGACACGGCCTTAACCTTAACCATCTCGCTTTCGGCCATCATTTTACTGTTGCTATTTTATTATCGATCAATCATTTTGCCCCTCTATTTTATTTTGCCCGCGGCATTTGGCCTGGTTTTCTCCATAGGTTTAATTGCAATTTTAAAAGATGAAGTTTCGGCTATCTCTATAGGTGCGGGCGCAGTTGTGCTCGGAATTATAATGGACTACTCATTCCACTTTTTTACTCATCTCAAACATTCGGGTGCAATCAGAGAAACTTTGAAAGATGTCACGAATCCATTACTGACGGGCTGTTTAACCACGATTCTGGCATTTTTGGCCCTGACATTTACGGACTCTCCCGTTCTACAGGACTTCGGCCTTTTTGCCGCCCTTAGTTTAATAGGAGCTGCGACGGCGGTTATTTTTATTATGCCGGTTTTCTTGCCCGGTAGACTTGCGGAAAGATGGCAAAAGTCGAAAGAAAGAAACTTCAATTTTAAGATTGGGAAAAAGCTGGGCTATGGCACCGGAGCGGCCATCATCGGATTTACTGTTGTTGCAATTATCTATGCTCCTCAAATAGGCTTCGATGATGATTTAATGAATTTGAATCATTACCCTGAAGAGCTAAAAAATGCTGAGAAGAGATTCAAGAAACTGGATCCGGACAAGGAAAGAAATGTGTTCGTTATTTCAACAGATGCCGATCGAGATAAAGCTGAGTCTGCAAATTTTTTAGTTAAGAATCGCTTGGAGAAAATGAAAGACAAAGGTCAAGTCAAAAGTCTGATCTCAACTGCGATTTTAGACATTCCGGCTTCTCAAGCGGATTCGCGAATGTTACGATGGAACAAGTACTGGAAAATTCAATATCCACGTGTAAATGCCGTCCTCGACTCCATGGAATATGAATTAGGGTATTACGACGACACATTTGATGCCTTTAAAAAACGAATTAATGGAAATTATAGTGTTGCGGACTCTGCCATTTCACTTCCTTTGGTTTCAGCAGACATGCAAAAGCTAATTGATTC
>CAZCAD010000145.1:0-7684 GCA_964496525.1 uncultured Flavobacteriales bacterium
CATCTTCTCCTTCGATAGATGATCGGTTCCAAACATCATTGGCTCCGGCGAAAACAAGTCCCGATCGCATGAGTGGATTTCGACTTTTGACAAACATCTGGACACCCATTCCAGAAGTTCCGCCTCTAAAAACGAGATCGACTTTTGACTCTTCTTCATCGACAACAGCATCTAATATCGCATCCGGATCAGCATAGAAAAATCCGTGGGTTGCAATGTGGAGGATATTTGATTCTGAGGCGATTTTTTTGAACCGGGCTTCTGTCGCTGAGGCGAGGTTGAAGTAGTCGACTTTTCGTTTTGCTTTTGAGAGTGTCCTCTCAATCTTCTCTGTTTCTGAAAGCGATCCTTCGAGATAACTCCAGATTTCCGTTGAGGTAGAATCGGAATTATAGTCAATGCCACCAAATAGCGTGTAGGCCGAATTTTGGTTTATTTGGGCGAGTTCGCCATGTGCAAGGTTTCCGGTAGAGGATTGCATTTCGATGTCAAACAGATCACAGAGATAGATGTCTTGCCCCTTAGCGAGAGCGGCGAATGATATCTTATGAAGCAGTCCTACCGGTGAAACGAAAATCTTTATTGTATTTACCAAATAGGGTTCCAATGGTTTCCAGATCAGATTATAAAGTTCTGATTTCGTATTTTCTTTTGACCCATAAACTTGTTCAATGTAGGTCAAGTTGTTTCCGGGGAAGGTGCCGACAATCTCTTGTAATTCTTGTTCTTCGAAAAGCTGAATCATTTCAGGGTTTTGAGAATTATTATTAATGATCAGGGCACAATACATGACCTGGTCATAATAGCCTGAATTATCTTCTGATTGATGCATAAACCGAACGTACTCAATTGCTGATTCGCCCTCTCTCAGCTCTCCTTGAACTTTCTTCCAAGATAAATTTAGGATCTCATTGATAGTTGAAAATTCTTTTGAACCCCGCACCAAATCCTCTTCAATCTCGGCGGCCTTTTCCTCGAGGAGTGAATTGTTCGTACCTTCCGCGAAAGATTTTGTAATCCTTCTTTTTAAAGACATCCAATCGTAGTATTTAGAAATGAGCACTGAATCACCCGAAGTCAATATTGACTTACTCATTGCTGTGGAACTCTTAAGTAAAAGACCCTTCATAAATAAAGCGTTGTCATAGCACAAAGCGGATATTTTTGGAAATTTCTCTTTTTGCATAAAAGAGAAATCAAAGCAAAGGTCATAATCAGACCTCATGGTTTTGAAGTATAATTCCTTTTCTTTTTCAGCCAATACGGCGAAATTATTTCTGCACTCCCAATTTCTTAATTCGATAATTTTTCGTAGATGGACCTCCACGCTATCATAAATGCCATCAGCCTGATATGATTTGTACAATCCCAATGATGCATCCCTGGAAACTTGTCGAGAGCCTATTTCTTGAGCAATTTTTTTGGCACGAACAGAATACTCCCTTGCTAATTCATACTTTCCAACTTTTTGATAGATACGAGCAATATTGTTTAATGACCTGGCTATTCCAATTTTCTCATCAAGTTCCTCATACATCTCGAGGCTTCGCTCATGATAATATAGAGAGCTATCGATATTGTCGTCATCATAGAATAAGTTTCCAATCTCCCCGATAATTGCTGCGACCTTTCCTATTTGGCCCATTTCCATTTTTATCTTCAAGCTTTTAGAATAATATTGGGCAGCCTTCTTTCTGTCATTTAATTTGGCGTGAACCGTTCCTATATTTTTAAGCGAGTTAGAAATTCCAGGTTTCTCTCCTAATCCCTCCATTGCAGTCAAGCTTAGATTGAAAAACTTCAGTGCTTTTTGGTAGTTCCCCTGATCAAGAAAGGCAGTGCCCAAATTATGAATACTTGAGGCTATTCCTCTCTTGTGATGTATTTCTTCGAATATCGATAAGGCTTTCGAGAAGAATTCAACAGCTCTACCAAATTCACCTTTTTCTGAGAAAGCAGTGCCGATTCTAACAAGAACGGTTGCCGTCATAGGTTTATCCGTTCGATCCTCAAATATTTTAAGGCTTTCATAGTAATAATCCAGGCCAATTTCAAAATTGCTTTTTTTCACATGGCAATGGCCAATGTTATTAAGTGCGTTCGCGATCAGATTAGCATCTTGAAGTTCCTTACTAATTTTTAGACTCCCGGAGTAATAATCTATAGCCAATTCATAATTTCCTGTCTGAATATGGATTAATCCAATATTATTTAAACAAGTAGAAATTCCCCTTTGATTACTTAACTCTGTGTCAATTACTAAAGCCTCATCAAAATATTTCAGGGCATTCATGAAATCACCCCTGCTCAAGTAAAGATTTCCAATGTTGTTGACGGTGGAAGATATTCCGGATTTATCTCCGATTGATCTTCTAATCCTCAAACTTTGATCGTAATAATCGAGCGCTTTAAGTATTCCCCGCGGAGATGAAAGGAGACTGCCTGGGTATTTAGGGCCAAGGCACCATAATATGGAAGGTTGTTCTCCTTAGCAAAGTCATATTGTAACTGCGCAACACCAAAGGCAGAATCCGGATTTGTGAAGAGAAAACCATCCCATGAAATCGAGTAGATCGCTTCCAATCTTATGGAATCTTCTAAGGTTTGATTTTCCCAAACGGTCCACAGTGAATCTACGTTCACCTGAGCCTTCAGCCCAAAACATGACATCCCAATAATGAAAAGCAAAATTCTCACAGAAAACAGAGATAGGGTTTCTCTAATATAGCGATTTCAATTGGTTTTTATCAATCGAAGATCACCGGGTCGGCCACCTTAGTTGAATCAGCATAATTCTTCATCTGAACAAGAATCATGGCTTTAAGACTTTCGCCGTAATCCAATATTTCGATATGGCCGACTAAATCTTCAGGATAATACAAGTCATAGCCCCCGGGATCAATAATTTCTTCGAGAATCCAGAAGAAGTTTGGGTCTCCAATTTCATATCGCCTTTCTTCAAGAATCATAGTGTCCTTTATGTATATGAAAACGGCTGTACTCCATCCACCATCTTCTACGCCCTCTGACGGTTCACTTGAATCAAGTGTAGCTTCCAAAAATAGCTGGGCGTTAATCAAGGTGTCCGGATAGTCAGGAATGTCGGTGCTGTCTTTGATAATCGTGAGACTTCCGTTAATCGTGTCATTTTCGATAATTTCGTCAGTCCCATTATTGCCGTTTTCGCCATTCGTATTTTCCCCTCCACAGCCGGCCAAGAACATCAGCGAAAAGAAAAATGTGAACTTCTTGAAATTTTTCATTCTTGAATATCTTAGTGAGCTTCCAGCCAGTTTTTGGCAAATTTATAATCCGTATCAAGCGGAACAGCCAAATCAACAGCCGATTCCATTTTCTCTTTCACCAATTTTTCCATTACTTCTTTCTCATTCTCAACCACATCAAAAACCAATTCGTCATGCACCTGAAGGAGCATTTTGGACTGCAATTTTTTCTTCTTCATCTCCCCATGAATGTGGATCATGGCAATCTTAATAACATCTGCGGCGGAGCCTTGAATAGGAGCATTGACGGCATTTCGTTCGGCGAAACCGCGAACGATGGCGTTGGCTGATTGAATGTCTTTCAGATATCTTCTACGTTTCATAATAGTCTCAACGTAGCCATGCTCCCTGGCGAATTCAACACTCTCGCTCATGTAGTTTTTAATACTTGGATATTGCTCCCAGTAGCTATCGATAATCCCCTTGGCTTCTTTACGGGAGATGCCCAAATTTTGAGAAAGGCCAAAAGCTGATTGACCGTAGATGATTCCAAAATTGACCGCCTTTGCAGAAGAACGCTGATCCCGTGTAACATTTTCAATTTTGTCAACGTGAAATACCTTGGCTGCCGTGGCGGCATGAATGTCAAGTCCGGCCTTAAAGGCATCGATCATATTCTTATCCTTTGATATGGCTGCAATAACACGAAGCTCAATCTGAGAATAATCGGAGGCCAGCAAGGAATAACCTTTTTCTTTTGGGATGAAGGCTTTTCGAATCTCACGGCCTCTTTCGGTTCGAATAGGGATGTTTTGAAGATTCGGATTATTAGATGCTAAACGGCCTGTAGCTGCTACAGTCTGAAGGTAACTGGTATGAACCCGCCCCGTTTTTTCACTGACCATTTCGGGAAGCGTATCAACATAGGTACTCTTTAATTTCCGTAATGATCGATAGTTTAATATCAGGGGAATAATCTCGTGTTTTGATTCTAACTTGCTCAATACATCTTCTGATGTTTTGTATTGACCGGTGGCGGTTTTCCTGGCCTTCTCGTCAATTTTCATATGGTCGAAAAGAACTTCGCCCAATTGCTTCGGGGAGTCCAAATTGAAATCTTGAATTCCTGCCAAGTCCTTGATCTCGGCACTCAATTTAATAATATCAACTTCCAGTTCTTCTGAGAATTTATTTAGTACCGGAACATCCAAATTGATGCCTTCCATCTCCATATCCTTCAGCACTTTGACCAATGGCATTTCGATGTCGTAAAACAGACTTTTGAGATGATCTTTATTGATTTCCGGCTCAAATATTTGTTTAAGCTGCCAGGTCACATCCGAATCTTCGCAAGCATAGTCGACCACCTCTTTCGGATCGATCTCACTCATTGTTTTTTGGTCTTTTCCTTTTTTCCCAAGAATGGTTTCAATCGAAATCGGTCGGTATTTCAAATACAGTTCGGACAAATAATCCATACCGTGCTTTCCTTCCGGGGTGATCAAATAGTGGGCGATCATAGTATCAAACAGGGGTCCTTTAACCTCAACGCCATATTTCTCGATAATCTTTAAATCGTACTTAATATTGTGAGCGATTTTTTCAATTTTATCACTTTCAAAAAAATCTTTAAAGTCCTGAACGCACTCCTCACGCTCGTTTTCAGCACAAACGACATAGTAGCCGGTTCCTTTCTTGAAGGTAAAGGACATACCGACGATCTCGGCTTCAATGGGATCTATTCCCGTCGTTTCGGTATCAAAACAAACCGAATTTTGTTTCATTAAATGTCCTAGCAACTCTTTCCGATTTTTTTTGGAAATAACGATGTTGTAGTCTGCTTTGATGTCAGCGATGGTTTTAATCGTTCCGTCGTGAGCCTCTTGTGCTTCGGTTTCAATTGCCGGTCCGGCGAACAAATCCAATTGATCCTCTGACTTCTGTCCAACCGGAATTATTATTTCTTCACCCAACACCTGCTTCGCCAATGTCCGGAACTCCAATTTGGTAAAGGCCGCTTTGATTTTTTCCTCGTCAGGTTCCACCAATTTCAATTCGTCGGGTATAAATTCAACTCCCGGTACATCCAGGATAATGGTGGCCAACATTTTTGAGTCCAAACCTTGTTGTGCGAACTCCTCAACATTCTCCTTTTGCTTTCCTTTCAGCTCATGGGAGTGTTCAATAATTCCTTCAACTGATCCATAAAGGCCAATTAATTTTTGGGCTGCAACCGGTCCTACACCGGGTATTCCGGGAATATTATCAACGGCATCTCCGCAAAGTCCCAGATAATCGATTACTTGTTCACAGGTCTCTACACCAAACTTTTCTTGCACCTCAGGAATGCCCCAAATCTCTGCCGGTTTGCCGCCGCGACCGGGTTTGAACATAAAAATATTTTCAGACACCAATTGGGCAAAATCCTTATCGGGTGTCATCATATAAGTCTTAAACCCTTTTTCCTCGGCCAACTTCGCAATAGTTCCGACAATATCATCCGCTTCATATCCCGGGCTGATTAAAATGGGAATATTAAAGGCCTCAATAATCTCTTTAATTGGATCAATCATTGAACTGATATCCTCCGGCATGGCTTCTCGATTAGCCTTATAATCAGTGAATTCCACTGCTCGGCTTGTCTCCTCCGGCGAGTCGAAACAGATTGCAATGTGCGTTGGTTTTTCGGTTTTGATAATATTCATCATGGCCGTGGTAAAACCAAAAGCAGCAGAGGTATTCTGTCCCTTCGCATTGATTCTGGGATTTTTTATGAAGGCGTAATAAGCTCTGTAAATGAGGGCGAAGGCATCTAGCAAAAAGAGCTTTTTATCGGATTCGGTTGTGAGCATGATCTTTGGTTTATCTAAAATAATGTGGGCCTCCGACGCTGAAGCTTTGGTGGCTGAAAGAGGATTAAGATAATGAATTTTTGCCTAGTCAGCGGAGAATTTTCATGATTGAGCCCGATCTGTAATATGGACATTACAACAAATCCCTGTACGCACATTTTTGAATACCTCGGCTTTCGAGTGCTGCATTGATATCAAAATGCGACAGCGTATCAAGTTCTGTTTTTCGCTCGTCGAAATATTCAGGATCGATTCCATGAGTGGCCTGACAGTCAAGTATCTCCTCTTCGGAAAGCCCTTGGTCCTCACCTAAATGGAACATAAATTCCATAAAAAATTTCTCATCATCATCATCATCGTCGTCATGTTTCACGAAGTGATTAAACAAAAAGTTGAAATGGTCCTCACTTGCCTGACCATAGATTACATCGCATAAAAAATCCAGATACTGTAGCCCATTTCGTGAAGCAATTTTTTCGCGACGCTTATCTGCAATCATATCAATATCAAGGATATTCATTCGTAAGCCTGCAAGTATAATTGGGGCTAATTCAGCTCGTCTGTTATCGTTATCATCAACCCAATGAATGCTTTTACTCCATTGGTTTAAGCTTCTGGTTGGAATAGAATGTGCACCTAATATTTTTGCCTTGCGTCTAAAATATTTAAGTTCGAAATCGCAGAGATTGAAATGCTCGTTTACATGATCAATTTCATTGTAGGTACATGAGAGTATTTCCTTCAATTTATCAAGTTGTCGTACCAATTCTATTTCAATGTCATCGGCCTTGTTTCCTGTAAAGGAATAACTGTTTGCTTCTTGAAATACAACTTTTCCATTTTCCTTTTTCGTTAGTGTTGACTCTTCACCGCTTACCGGTGATCCGGAACAGATACTGAAATGAAGTCCGATTGACAGGCCGGGAAACCTAGATCTCAGTTTTTCGATTCTATCGCCTGAGTCCGGATGGGTAACCATGGTCGAAACACAATTAATTTTGCCTTCCTCAATCGCCTTGATCGTTCCATTATCGATATAATCGTTTACTCCAAAATCGTCTGCCGTTAGGATAATGTGGTTTTTCATAAGTGGAGTTCTAGGTTCAATCGTCTATTCGTCAGCTTCCTCCATCATTTCATCCCAAGAAGCTTTCTCTTCAGACATAATTTGCTCGCAACGTGCAACAAGTAGTTTAAAGGGCTCTTTGGCTTTTGCATAGCCTCCTGTTTCAGTTTGGAAAAAAACTTTTTGGGATTGCAATGCTTCAGCTGTCAATCGATATTTTTTCCAGAGATCTTTGAAATCGTAGAGTTTTTGAAGACCCTCGATCAATATGATAAGAGCACCCAAGACAGCAATTGTAACTGCCCAGCAGAACACGGCTTTTTCTTTGTGCTCCATAAATAAAGTAGCGATCGGAATCGATAGTGCACAAATCAATTTTAAGGCTTGCCAAAATTTATATGCTCTTTGCATTTTACCGGCTCTTCGGTTGTACCAATCAATTTGGCCGGTAAGCCGATCTTTGATATATTCTTCTGCATTCATAAGGATAGCTTATTCGACAATATCGCAATTAGGCTACATGTTCCTTGGTCTGGGTGCTG
>CAZCAD010000146.1:0-7640 GCA_964496525.1 uncultured Flavobacteriales bacterium
CCACCATTTCCGGGTATATCAATAAAGGGGATTCCAAGTACAATCAGACATATGAGGATCAGTCAATCATCCTTTCATCTGACTTTCTCTACTTTGAACATACAGATGGCTTGAATTACTCGAACATCGAGCTCACGCAATATCTCAACCTATGGGTGAGCAAGAATGAGATGGTTGCGGTGAGCGGCTATCTTGGTGCTGGTATTGGCGCCCTCGTACCGAGATCGAATGTACGCTTGCTCGGAGAGGGTTCGGACCAGTTTCACGTGGCAGGATTTGGCGCCTCTGCAGATGGCGGACTTTCTATTGCGTTCTTTAAAAGATGGGTCTTTCAATACAAAATCAAAGGAGGATATATTAATATGCCCGATATTGTGATCAATGGGAGGAAGAATGAGGATAGGGCTAAACAAGAATTTTGGTTTTTCGAGCGTTTGTTCACGGTAGGAGCCAATTTCCCCATAAATTCAAAATAATGCAAAGATCAGTCGTGTTCAGATTGAGTAATAAGCTGTTGGCTTTGGGCCGTTAGCTTTTGGCTAAACGCTTACGGCTAACAGCCAAAAGCCAAAAGCCTCTACTGATTAGCTACAAACAAGTAACAGATAACAACAACACCCAATGGAATATACCAGTATTTTATCCGAGCAGAAGGACGGGATCACTACAATTACCATCAACAGGCCAGACAAACTAAACGCGCTGAACAAAGCAACATTAAGTGAGCTCGACCATGCCACTGGTGCAGCTTTTAATGACACATCTGTTTACGGGATTATTATTACGGGATCGGGGGAAAAAGCTTTTGTTGCAGGAGCGGACATTTCAGAGTTTGCTGGAATTTCTGTAGAGGAAGGCAAGCAGCTTTCACAGACGGGGCAGGATGTATTCAATCGAATTGAAAAAGGAAGCAAACCAGTAATTGCAGCAGTAAACGGATTTGCACTTGGTGGAGGATGCGAACTGGCAATGGCCTGTCACATAAGAGTGGCTTCAGAAAATGCGCTTTTTGGTCAACCCGAAGTAAATCTGGGACTGATTCCTGGTTATGGAGGGACTCAAAGGCTCATTCAACTAATAGGCAAGGGAAAGGCTGCGGAATTGTTGATGACCGCAAATATGGTGAAGGCTCCCGAGGCATTGAGTTTGAGATTGGTCAATTACGTAACGGATTTGGCAGAGCTATTACCAAAATGTGTCGAAATTTTAGAGAAGATAAAGGAGAAATCGCCCATTGCAGTGGGCGAAGTTATCACTTGCATTAACGCTTATTTTGAGGATGGTTCTGATGGATTTGCCATAGAGGTGAATCAATTTGGGAATTGCGTCGCCAGTGAAGACTTTAAGGAGGGAACGGCTGCATTCCTGGAAAAAAGAAAAGCAAATTTCCCCGGTAAATAGATTAGATCTTGGGCTCTTTAAAACAACTGGCTGGACAAACAGCTGTCTACGGATTGAGCAGTGTTATTGGGCGAGTACTCAATTATCTCCTGGTTCCGTTCTACACCAGGATCTTTACACCTGAACAATATGGTGTAGTCACCGAAATGTACGCGTATGTGGCATTTTTAATTGTCATTCTCACATACGGCATGGAAACGGCCTTTTCATCGAACTCAGACAATAAAGCCCAGGTTTATAGCACGACTCTGGTCTCTGTTTTCTTCACCTCTACCATCTTCATATTGGTCACCTCAATTTTCTCTGTTCCCATTGCCAATGTGCTTGGTTATCCGAATCATACAGAATATGTAATCTGGTTCGCCATAATTGTAGGGCTTGACGCTTTAGCTGCTATTCCCATGGCCAAATTGCGAGAGCTTAGCAAGGCCAAATGGTTCGCAACAGTTAATCTGATAAACATATTTGTAAACATTGGTTTGAATTTATTTTTCCTGGTTTATTGTCGAAATCATTATCTCGAATACGGGACAGGCAGCAGCTGGCTGGTTGATGCCAGTTACAATTCGGAAATTGGAGTTGGCTATGTGTTTATTTCCAATTTGATCGCGACTATCGTGCGTATTGTTCTATTGCTTCCTTATATCTTAAAAATGCAATTGTCCTATAGCAAGGCGCTAGTCAAGCAAATGCTGATCTATTCTATACCTCTATTAATTGCTGGTTTAGCCGGTATAATTAATGAAACTATTGATAGGATCATGATCAAAAACATTTTATGGGGAATGGTTGGGGAAGTGGAGTCCTTATCACAATTGGGAATATACGGCGCCTGTTATAAAATCTCCATTATCATCACCATCTTTATCCAAGCATTCAGATATGCTTCCGAACCTTTTTTCTTTGCAAAGCACAAAGACGGTGACGCCAAGGAAATCTACCGAGACGTCATGAAATATTTTATTATTGCCGTTTCTATCATCTTTCTGGCCATAATGCTTTACATAGATTTTGTTATGCTATTTGTAGGAGAAGAGTTTAGGATAGGCGCGCCAGTTGTGCCCATACTGTTAATGGCCAATTTGTGTTTGGGTATCTATTTTAATCTCTCCATTTGGTATAAGCTCACGAGCAAGACCATGTATGGTGCGGGAATAGCGGTTGGAGGAGCCATTATAACCATTGCGTTAAACTACCTTTGGATTCCTGAAATTGGTTATATGGGATCGGCCTGGGCCACACTGATTTGTTATTTTGTGATGATGGTGGTGTCCTATGGTTTAGGACAAAGACACTATCCGGTAAATTACAATTTAGCTAAAGGAATAGGTTACCCTGTAGCCGTACTATTTCTCTATTATATGAGCACGTTGATAAGTCAGCCCAGCGCATCTTATCACTTTTTGATAAATACTGTAATTTTGTTCGTCTTTGTAGGAACTATATTTGTACTGGAAAAACCAAAATTCAGCACTGCTAATTCAGAGTAAACACATGGTAAATGTTAAAGTTATAAATGAATCGAAGCATGCGCTTCCCGAATATGAAACAAATGCTTCCGCAGGTATGGATCTGCGGGCAAATCTTGACAGTCCTGTTTCCCTTGGTGTTATGGAAAGAGCCTTAATCCCCACCGGATTATTTATTGAATTACCTCTTGGATATGAGGCCCAGGTGAGGCCGAGAAGCGGCCTTTCAATCAAAAAAGGCATTACCGTACTTAACTCGCCTGGAACAATTGATGCTGATTATAGAGGAGAGGTTAAAGTGGTGCTGGTCAATTTATCAAACGAAGAATTTATCGTAGAAGATGGTGAACGCATAGCTCAAATGGTAATTGCAGAACATGCTACCATTGAGTGGGAAAGCTCGGCTGAGTTAGAAGAAACTGCTCGAGGAGATGGTGGATTCGGAAGCACTGGGGCGAAATAGAAATAGAAATTGAAGATATGAAACTAATAATTCCAATGGCCGGAATGGGCAAGAGGCTCCGCCCGCATACACTGACTATACCCAAGCCTCTTTTGCCAATTGCAGGCAAGCCAATAGTGCAAAGGTTGGTGGAAGGCATAGCTGATATATGTGAAGAAAAGATTGATGAAATCGCTTTTGTAATAGGGGATTTTGGAGACGAGGTTGAATCTCGACTCAAGAGTATCGCAACGGACATAGGCGCGGAGCCCAAAATTTACCATCAAACTGAAGCACTTGGAACCGCACATGCCATTCTATGTGCTAAGGATTCGTTAAAAGGGAAAACCATCGTAGCATTCGCAGATACACTGTTCCAGGCCGATTTTTCGTTGGATGAAAAGCAGGATGGAATTATCTGGGTTAAGCAAATTGAGGACCCCAGTTCCTTCGGGGTTGTTAAGCTCAACAGCGAGAACATTATCACTGATTTCGTAGAAAAACCAGAAGAGTTTGTGTCGGATTTGGCAATTATTGGAATTTACTATTTCAGCGATGGGGGCTATTTAAAACAAGAGCTCGACTATGTAATTGACAATGACCTGAAGGATAAAGGCGAATATCAATTAACTACTGCTTTGGAAAACATGAAGCAAAAAGGAACGAATTTTACTGCAGCTCCGGTAAGCGACTGGCTGGATTGCGGGAACAAAGATGCAACTGTTTCAACAAATCAACGTATCCTAGAGATTGACCATGAAAAGAACGGCGGGAAAAACCATGAAAATGACGCAATAATTGAGCCTTGCTATATCGGCAAAAATGTGAAATATTCGAACTCAGTAATTGGGCCATTCGTATCAATAGGAGACAATACGGTGGTAGAAGACTCAAGAATCGAGAATAGCATTATTCAAGAAAACTCTAAAATCCAGTCTGCCCATCTGACAAACTCTATGATAGGTAACTATGTAGAATATTCTGGAAATGGAAAAGAAAATGGGCAAAGTAGCGTTAGTATTGGTGATTATTCGACAATCGCATAATACGCATTCAATTAGTGCAATATCATGAAGAACCTCATTGGTATAAGCATCATTCTACTTGTTTTAACGAGTTGTTCGGTCTTTAATAAATCGGAGAACTCCGGATCAGACAACGCTGGTAAGAGCCGGTTATCCCCCAAGGAGAAGAACGCATTCGACAGGTTGTTCTACAGCGCAAATAAGGACAAAATCCTAGGGAATTACAAGGAAGCTGCGGATCTCTTTGCCGAATGTGTAAGAAGAGATCCCAACAACGGAGCAGCGAATTACGAGTTGGCCAATCTCTATATGATGATGGGCAAGCAAAAGGAGGGCATTTATTTTGCCAAACGCGCGGCAAATATTGATCCCAATAATCTGTACTATCAGTATTTCCTCGCAGATTCCTACAAGCGTGTTAAATCTTTTGATAAGGCTACTAAAGTTTACGAAGAGATGGTCAAACATCATCCCGAGAACATAGATATCCGGTTTGAGTTGGCAGGAGCGTATTGGGGCGCAAAAGACTATACAAAAGCCATTGATGAGTGCAATAAAATCGAAGATTTAGTGGGAATAATTGAAGACATCTCTCTTCAAAAGGAACTTATCTATATAAACATGAACAAAATGGATAAGGCGGCAGAGGAACTCGAAAAGTTAATCGGAGCTTATCCCCAGGATACAAGATACTACGGAATGCTCGCAGAACTTTATCTGGCGAATGACAAGGAGGAAGAAGCCCTTGAGGCGTTTGACCGGTTGCTGAAAATAAATCCTGAAGACCCACAAGCTCATATTGCTTTAGCCGATTACTATCGATCTAAAGGTGATAAAGAGAGGTACTTTAAGGAACTCTCAATCGCTTTTGAAAGCCCAAATTTGGATATCAATAAGAAGATCGAAATTCTCCTATCCTATTATTCAATTACTGAGAGCTTCCCTGAACTGACGGTTCAAGCTCTTGAACTATGCGAAATTATGATCGCCACGCATCCTGATGAAGCCAAGGCTCATTCTATGTACGGTGACTATTTGTATCGAGAGAATCAAACAGATAAAGCATTGAAAGAATACCGTGCTGCTATTGCTCTGGATCAAAATCGATTCTTTATATGGAGACAGATTCTACAGCTGGATTCTGAACAAAAGGATTTTAAGGCTTTATTAAAGGATAGTGAAGCAGCACTATTATTATTCCCCAATCAATCAATACTATATCTATTTAATGGAATTGCCAATATTCAAAACAAGAATTGGGAGGCGGCAATTGAAACATTGAATAGTGGAGTTTTGTTGACTACTGACAACAACCAACTTCTATCTAGCTTCTACTCTAATCTTGGAGATTCATACCATTC
Organism: uncultured Flavobacteriales bacterium; assembly: GCA_964496525.1. GTDB lineage: Bacteria > Bacteroidota > Bacteroidia > Flavobacteriales_D > Crocinitomicaceae > JAKSBJ01. The sequence goes on from CAZCAD010000146.1 coordinate 5,699, forward strand.
CAGAAAAGACACCGGCATGTCAGATAGCTCTTATGACAAAGCTTTAGAATATGATCCGGAAAATATATATGTGCTCAATAATTATAGTTATTACCTGTCGCTTCGTGGAGAAGAGCTAGAGCGGGCAAAAGAAATGTCCTCCAGAGCGGTGAAAATTGATCCAAAGAACACCTCCTTTCTCGACACCTACGGTTGGATTTTGTATCAATCTGGCAAGTATGAAAGCGCTAAAGACTGGGTATACAAGGCACTTCAATCAGGTGGGCGAAACCGGAGTACAATACTGGAGCATTACGGTGACATCTTGTTCCAGCTTGGTGACGTTGACAAAGCGGTCCAATACTGGAAGAATGCCAATGAAGTCGGCGGTGGTTCAGAATCACTGAACCGGAAGATAGAGGATAGAAAGTTGCATGAAAAGCGTTAATGCCTCCTTGGTCCTTTGTTTGACTTGCCTTTTCTTGATCTCATTCGGGTGTAAGACACAAGAAAAACGTGTCAAGATCGCTCCTGTAAAGAAAAAGAATTCCTCGTACTTGTTGCAGAAATTAAAAGAAAACGAGCTGGATTATAAGTGGCTCAGCGTTCGAGCAGCTACGGATACTGAGATTGGGGACAAGAAACTTCAAATAACCATCAAGATCCGCATCAGGAAGGATAGCGCTATATGGATGTCTATCTCACCAGCCCTTGGTATAGAAATGGCCCGGGTATTAATAACCCAAGATTCCCTAAAATTCTTAAACAGATTGGAAAAGAAATATATCTCAGGATCCATCAGTTATTTGGACAAACTTGCCCCGGTAGGAATCACTTACAGGATGCTTCAGGCGCTAATTACCGGTAATAATATTGTTCCCAACGAAGAGCAGGAAACGGAGAAGCCTGATAAATACAAGGTAGAGATCGACGAAAGCAAGTACTTGCTGAGCACATTAAAAATGAAGAAGTACAATAGAACGGTTCGGGGGAAAAAAACAGTAGAAGCTACAGTCAATCGAATTTGGTTATTACCTAAAACGTTTAAGATAGTGAGGTCAGAGATCAATAATTTCAAAAGCAACAAGAAGGTCATGGCCTCATATGACCAATTTGAATCAGTGGAAGGTCAAAATCTCGCCCACCTGGTAAATGTCGTAATGCAGGCCGACCAACCTATTTTAATGACCCTGAACTACACAAAGCCTACGCTCAATAAACCCTTAAAGATGCCATATAGGATACCCAGCAGATATGAACCTCTTGAATAGCTCTTTGCCAAAAAGCCGGTTGTATTTAGAGGGAGGTGTTCACATGCTCGCATTTTGTATTGTCCTCATTTCGCATTCCCCAATATTCGGCCAAACGAAGGAGGAGCTTCAGGAAAAGAAGAAGGAGCTGGAAAAGAACATATCATATACTGGTGTATTGCTAAATGAGACGATCAAAAACAAAGAAGCTTCACTTCACCAGCTTTCCACCTTGAAAATTAAAATCTCTTATCGCCAGAGGCTGATTCGCAGTATGAACAAGGAGATCAAACTGATTGACCGGCAAATTGCAGAGAATAACGATATCATCAGGGCTCTGGAGCAGGATTTGGTCCAGGTTAAAGAGGACTATGCAAAAATGCTCTACTACGCTTTCAAAAACCGGAACTCTTACGACAAACTCGTCTTCGTTTTTTCTTCCAAAGATTTTAATCAAGCGCAAAAGAGACTAAAATATTTGCAGCAGTACAGCGAATATCGTCGAGAACAGGCTGATCTGATTCTAAGCACAAAGGAGTTGATTGCCGAGAAGAACAGCGCCCTTGAAAAAAAGAAGGAAGTAAAAAGAGGGCTCATGCTTGCCAAGGAGGAAGAGAAAAAGAAATTGAGCGAGGATAAAGATGATAAAAACAAAATCTACAACAAGCTGAAGAGCAATGAATCAAAATTACGTGCGAACCTCAAAGCAAATA
>CAZCAD010000147.1:0-7603 GCA_964496525.1 uncultured Flavobacteriales bacterium
AACGTTGTGACACCATTGGTGTTTTTCTGAATTAGTTACCTTTGATTCTCATGGCAGAATTGTACATCATTGCTCGTTGTAACGGAGCTGGAAAAACAACTGCTTCATTCACTATTCTTCCCGAAATCTTGAATTGTAATGAATTCGTGAATGCAGATGAAATTGCCCGTGGCCTTTCGCCTTTCAACTTAGAATCTGTCACTCTTGAAGCAGGAAGAATCATGTTGAATCGCATTGATGAAATGCTTGAACAAAAGAAAGACTTCGCTTTCGAGACTACGCTTTCAACCAAATCTTACGTGGGAAAGATAAAAGAAGCCAAGAAAAATGGGTACAGAGTCATGCTCATATTTTTTTGGCTTGAAAATGATGATTTGGCTGTTGAAAGAGTAAAAAGCAGGGTGAAAGAAGGCGGTCACAATATTCCAGAAGAAACCATAAGAAGACGATATTTCTCTGGTCTGAAAAATTTGCATAAATTGTACATTCCTTTGTGTGACAACTGGATCATTTTCAATAATTCTAGCCTGGAACCAGAAATTGTTGCGGAAGGAAATAACAGCAAACGATTGAATGTTGTGAACCAAAGCAATTGGAACCGAATACTTGAAATGTCAGAATGAGTAACAAAACGAATAAGATATCGACTCTCTCCAAAAAAATTCTTGAAGGAGTTAAACTTGCTTCCAAGAAAATGATTGACTCGAAGAAGAAAAACAATGGTGAAATTGTTGTATTTCAGAACGGAGAAATCAGTGTGATTCCTGCACAAAATATCGACTGATGAACTCTGTTTGTTCCAAATTTGATACTCAATGAGTTACTAAAAACGTTAGTCGGAATTTAAAATGAAAGACGACAGGCCATTAATCATTTTCGGTAGTGCCCGAAAAGACAGCAACACGAGAAAGCTCTTAGACCTACACTTCACTGAGTTGGACTATGAACCGATAGACCTGTTGGACTACAAAATATACCCTTACGACTATTCAACAAATTACCCTGCTGACGATAGTTTCTTTATCATAATCGACAGACTCTTGAGACACGACACCATAGTATTTGCGACACCTGTTTACTGGTATTCAATGAGCGGACCAATGAAAACCTTTTTCGACCGTTTTTCAGACCTTGTAACTGTTAGGAAGGAACTTGGCAGACAACTAAAAGGAAAAAGGATTTTTTTGGTTGCAACAGGGGAGGGTAAGGAGTTACCTGACGGGTTCGAAGTTCCATTTCAGTTGACTTCAGAATATTTAGATATGGAGTTCGTCTCTGTTTATTACCGTAACAGAGATAGCTTGACTACGACATTAATAGACACGAATGAAATCATTGAAAAAATAAAAACTACCGCGAACAACTAAGCTCCAATGAGCTACAGTAAGGCTGTCGGGTCAGTTGAGTTTGGTGTTGCACTCGGCCTTCGGGTCACCTCATTTGCCTCTTGGATCGGGAGTTTTAAGTGAAACATTCTATTTCCTCTTCTTTTCTTGATTTTGGGCACCGGCTTCCTGTACCCGTCTTTTTGATAGTAAATTATAGCATCTGCTGTGTTAAAAAGTTTTTTGTCTGGCTCCGCCGGTTTGGACAGTAAGTTGATATGTTAGCACGTAGGCCGCAGCAGCACATTTATCTGCCGAAACGTAGTGTAAGCAGAGCTACTGCGGAGCGAGTTTGAAGTTTAATTTCTAACTGGCCTCTTTGTTGAGTGCCCCGTCTTCCTGAATCTTACCAACCACCTCAAAAGTAAAGTCAATGCTCGGCGATATTTCTTTGATCTGTAAAATGAATTCCTTCATTTGCTCATCGCCTTCCTCGTAAATCCAATGACAACTTACCGACGATCTTCCAGTCCCGGGCAGGCGATTAAAAAAGTGGAATATTTTATAGATCATACTACAGCTACTGGAATTGATGTATCGGAATGAAATGTTAATTTGAGTGTGTTTTGCCGGCGTCCGAAAATAGTCGCTCATCCAGTCCATGATTTTGAAGAAAAATTTAGCGCAATCTTCAGGCTTGCTGCATCCTGAAATTTCAAATTGACCATCCGCTTGTAGCGAAACATAGGGTGTCTTGTCGGTTCCTTCTCGTAGAAAGTTTTCCATCTGTGTGAGTTTGAGGATCTTTTAAAAAACGGATCACGATTGGTCAGGGGAAATATGGTGTGCTGCGTTTTAGCGCTCCGTTTACCTAGTGCTCTAAACACTAGTACAAATTAGCAAAAAATTGTGAAAAAAACAAGTAAATTTATTATGCGTGCAGAACTCTTAATCTAAAAGGGTTTAGGTACCCTATTTCGCGAAACTCTAGTATCTAAAAGATTTAAGGACTTGACTAATTATAGTTTATTTCGTAACTTATTAGGGAAAGGAGATACAAATGGAGACACTAATGATGGAAGTGTATTACATATCCTGGCAAATATTTATCGCGGTTTTTTTATTGATTATGGTTTATGCTCTTTTCGTGAAAATTGACAGAAGCCTAAAAGAAATTGATGATGAATATGATCAAGGTATCTAAGAAGTGAATGAATTCAATGAGCGTGTATAAACAGCCGATTGAAACAACATTTTAATTTCCCGAATAGATTAATTTTCGGGTGAAAGAAGAAGTGCTTGTCCTTATTTTTATCACATATATTCCGGATGGAAGACTAAGCTCCCGCAGATCAATTTCATTTTCGACAGTATGAATTATCATCGATCCGGTGAGATCAAATAGTTGAATTGATTCAAGATTCAAACCGCTAATTCTTGCAATTCCATTCGTTGGATTTGGATAGATTTGAATGTGTGCCTCTTCCTCCAGTCCAACTACAAAAGATCCATTCGCATGCAAGACTGCCACTCCGTCCAAATCGAATCCACCGCTCTCAAAAGCCGTTGGAAATGGATCGTTGATAATAATCCCGAACTGATCATACGATCCGTACAGCGGACCTACGGATCCGACCACGTCTATAATTTTGACATAGTTAATACTATCCAAATTAATTCCGGTCGAGTCGACAACATCCTCCAAATCAAATGGAGTTCCAAATCCTTGTCTGAATTTGCCCGCTAAATTATGAATGAGTTTTGTGTCTGTCGAGCCGAATGAAGCTGTTTGAACGGTAATTGGCACCAAAGTAGTCGATGGAATGCGAACGAACGTTATTCCGTCCGTACTTACCTCAACATGGGCAAATTCCAAAAAGAAATCATCAAATCCATTTTCAAAAACTGCGAAATCAGGGCCAGGGTCATTTTGTATCGGAAAATTGAATCCCAGAACTATTTCCCCTCCATCCCCCAAACTAACCACGTCAATCGAATTTCCCTCGGCATAGCTTGTAGCCTCAGACGGAATTCCAAAACTTGCATCCGGACTTCCCGAATCCGAGATATCCTCGGGACCGGGATCAAAAAGAATGACCTGATTCGCCCAGCCAACAATTACAGATGAGTCATTATGAATAGCCGTGGAACCCGGTTGACCTGCAGGTGGAGAATACTGAGCGGTTAATGACAATTGAACCAAAATTAACACAGCAGATATGGTCAGATGTTTAATCATTAAATATGATATCGTTGGTATTTAATCCTGCCAGGAAATTATACTGTTCATTACCCGCTAAGTCATAACATCGAATCGTTGATTGACTGACATACCCATGTGCGTCAACCGTGTAAATCAAATTATTAACCAGATGCAGCTTGTAGAAAGTCTCATGCGAGGAACAATCTACTATCATGTCGTTCTCAAAAGTTTCTGTCAGGGTGTTGAAGCGATAAATGCCCTTTAAATCCGAATTGTAATAATAAATCCAATCATTGTATAAAGACCAACTGAGCAAGGGTACCTCGAATTCGTCAACAACGGTGTTTGTTGAGGTGTTAATTCGAACAATGGCAGGTTCCACATCCGAATAATTACCTTTTGATATAACGTATAGATCTCCTTCACTGTCAACAAGCATGCGCCCCAAATTAATTCGGGCGTTGATAGTTGTTTCCAACACTTCTGTTGTAAGATTAATCACGCTCACCGTCGAATCATAGTCCGGTGCACTTAATCCTCCTGAATTGGCGACATAGAGATAATTTCCATTGATTACCATTCCGTCGGGATTCTGCCCGACATCAATGGTATTAATGATGCTGAAGGTATTCAGATTCACGATGGAAACACTTCCGTCAAAATTACAGCAGTAGGCTTTATCACCTTTTACCTTCACTACACGAGGTTCTCGGGCGATGGAAGCATTGAAGACAGGAATTTGCGCAACGGATAGTAAACTCGACGTCTCTACAATTTCGAGCTGGCTTGAAACATCCACTGCGATGATCACATACTTATTCCCATTTAAATCATATTCTTCCATATCATTGGCGGTATCACCCAATCCTCTTCCATTTTCAGTGTAAAATACTTGATTGTAGATGTAATTTTCAGTGTAAGAATAGTAGGCCAATGTTGCATTATTCTGTTGAAATAATCCTTCATTCAGAATCAGAAGACCACTGGAATAGTCGTACAAATTTCCTCCGTTGGGTGGAGGAGGTTTGCTACAGGCAAATAAGCTTGCGAGCAATAAAATGCAGTGTGTCTTTTTCATCGGTAATTAAGTTTTAAGGTAAACTGAAAATGTCTGCCCGGCATTGGGAAGCTGCGAACAACATGATAATTCTCATTCAATAAATTCATCAATTGTGCACTCACAAAGAGGTTGTATTTTCGAATTTTAAAATTCTTTTGTATTCCTAAGTTCCAATCCACAAATGGGCGCATGTAATTTAGGGGTGTATTTTGATTGAGGGAAAATCGTTCGCCGGTATGAACCAAATTATTTACGAGCATGTAGCCTCGCCATCCGACGGACAAGTTGCCGGAAGAAGCCAGGAAAGGAGTGTAAGGAATTTGATGCAAAAATGTTTGGCTGGCACTGTCGGTAACATCAACTGAATAACTCGCGGTGGCATTCAAACTGAATAAGAAGTTCCAGTTCCTGATTTTCCCGGCGTAGCTTAACCCTCCATCGGCTCCCCATACTTTTACAATACCAATATTTTGCATACTCCAGTTGAACAAATCTTTTGATGGCACCGCCACAATTTTATCTTCTACCATTGAATAAAAACCGTCTACATTGAATTCAATAAGATGATCTTTAAGATTAACCGCATAAGTGATTCCCAGGTCAAACAAACCAGCTTTCTCAGGCTTTAAGCCGGAATTTCCAATAAAGTTGTAGTACAGATCATTAAAGCTCGGCATTCGAAAGGTTTGTTTAAAAAATCCCCTGAATCGAAGACGCACCTTCTTAAACGGTAAGGCCGAGAAGGATACAAAAGGCGAGAGATTTGTAAATGTTCGATTAAGAGCCGAATCCTGAATGACGGAATTATCAGCGATGTGTTGAAAAGCCAAATTTGATTCCACCTTAATTCTACCAAGCCACTTCGACACTCCTGCAACGGCATTGATTTGGTTTCGCTTTGGAAATCCATTGATCTCATTACTTGTCAAGCTGCTATGATTCAGGTCAGTTCCGCCGAATAAATGAAACAAGCGTTTATTGAAAAACCGATGAAAAATAAATCCTCCACCCGAGTTCTGTTGCGTGTACTCAGATTCAATAAAGCCCTGAGAATTAAAAAAAGTAGGATCAAAATACCGCAAGTAATCTTGCTGATGGTGAAAATTTAATCCCAGGCTCCAATTAGTCCGTTTCAATTTGTGATTGATATCAAAACGGTATTGATTTGACTTTAGTTCCTGATCATTTGATTGATTGTACAAAATCACTGCTCCAGGTAATTCTTGTTCAGTGTTCTTTAGAGAAACTGTTACACTCAAGTCTGAACCGCCAAGCTTACGGGCAATGTGATATCTCTGTTTTAAACTCGCTAAAGAAGAGTTCATTCTTGTCAACGTTTCATCCGTTCCGCCATAGTATCCAAATTTAAAGGGATACTCACCTGAACCATACCTTCCCATCAGCTGTCCCCCAATAAAAAATTTCTTGCCAATCGGCACACGAACAAAAGCTCCAGACTCGTAGGAATTAATCGTCGTCACATTTTGATAAACTCCAAATTTTAGAGAATCCGGCTTCTCCATTACCGATGAATTAAGTGAAATGGCATTGGCAGGCATATAAGATGTGGCCGGACTGAAAATTGACTTCGGTTGACCGCAGGTAAACTCAATCCTGGATAAACCAAATATTTCGAAAGAGGATAAATCTATCGTGCCGGATTGCGCGTTTAATTGGATATTATCTCCAATACTAAGTGCCGTGTGAGTCGAACCCAAACTTCGATAGGAGATGGTTTTTATGCCCCCAATTCCTCCGTAGTCTCTTATCTGCACGCCGGGCACAAATTTCATTGCCGAACCCACGTCAGTTACGCCCATAGATTTCATTTTATCCTCACTGATAACGTATCTCGGGCTTCCATGAGTAATATCCGTGGATAAGATCAGCGTCTCAAAATTTCGAATAATCTCGACACGACTCAGCTCCGGCTTTATAATTGTCGTGTCCTCCTGTGCAGCTCCAAAAAAATGAAACAGGATGCCCATGAAAAGTAGTTGATACTTTGTATGGGATATCCTGCACATCTTTTTATGACCAGCTTTTATTGTTTAATCAGTCGTTCGCTGACAATGCTGCTTCCGTACCGAGCGATTATGGTATACATTCCAGCGTCCAAATCACTTAAATCCCATTGCAGGTTTCCCGCTTTTTCATTTGCGGATCGAAGTCGTTTTCCACTCAGATCGTACAACTCTACAAGAGCATCATGCTCCAACCATATTGTCAACTTATTGTCAGACGGATTCGGAAACAGTTCAAGACCGGATTCTTCAAATTCCGAAATACTTACAAAGCCCCCGTCAATATAATCTGCAGCAAAATAGGCGGGCGTATTCATCCCAAATCCACCCGTAGTGTCAGAAGAAGTTAAAACGAAATCGAGTCCATAAGATTGACCTAAAGAGCTGAGATCAACCCATTCCCAGGTATCGATGATATAATCATCCGCATCGAGCGGGAATCGATAATCTGCTAAGTAAAAGTTTACAGAATCACCTGTATATAAAGAATCTAGGCCCAGTGAATAAATTGTGAGCAGAAACCAATCTTCGCCGTTTGTTCCGTCAATAACCCCCGTTGCAGAAGTGTCCTCCCCAAATTTCTTGGCAAAACTATCGCCGTTGAGCATAGAAAAATAGGCATAAGTGGTATTCGTTACATACATGCCGCTCCACCAGGGTTCATCAACAAATTGAAAAAACATCCTGTTGTTAGACCAGGAAGAGGCATAACAGACACCGTATTGCACAGAACCCGTGTGGGCTACCCCTGTGATTGCCGAAAATTGATTTCCCCATCCCGGAGTAGTCACATCCGCCATATTTGAGACCGACCAGCCACTGAATGAGCCGAAACCGGAATCCCAACTAAGTTCCATATTGTAGCCATCGTTGTAGTATATCGTATCACCATCGGTTGTCTGATCCTGACCAAACCATGATGTATCGGCTGACACCAGAGGCGGAGTTTCAAATGTTCCTGTGTAAAAAGGCTGGGCAACGGCAATTGTCG
>CAZCAD010000148.1:0-7596 GCA_964496525.1 uncultured Flavobacteriales bacterium
CAGGTTGAAAAAACTGTACGTAGCTATACTTCGGTTAGCTCAGCACAAGTTGCTATGTGCCTTTTTTTCGCCTTGTCAAATACAAAATATTACTTCGACTTACCCAACACAGCACAATGACTTCACACTCTTAACTCTTTCAAGCGTGAAAAATTGTCCAAAAGCTGTTTATTTATTCGATTTACCTTCTCATCTATTAAACGAAAGAAATGGTAAAAAGGATAGCAAAAACCCGCTTATTTTATGCAGACTTTTAAGATGTAAAATACAAAATCAAGAATACAAAATCAAGCTTTTTCTAGTCAGAAACGACCAATTTACCCTCAATCGTCTCGAAATCCTTGCTGAGTATGCGATAGATGTACAGACCATTTTCGAAGGAATCTAAGCCTACTTGCAGCGTATTTGACACAGTTTTTGGCGATTCCAGCAGTTTTTGCCCACTGATAGCGTAAAACTCCAAATAAAGCTCCCTGCCTTCAAAATTGTCAAAGTAGAAAGTTGTTATGCCGTTTGTAGGATTTGGATATACCAGAATGGATTGAGCAGGACTCTCTTCTTCGATTGAAAGTTGTGTACAGCCTTCTAACAGAAGTTCGGCTTGAATCGCCGCGATTCGATTATTCATATAAGTCTTGACTCCGGGCTTTCCTGTAATGGTCGCCACCATGTTCTCATCAAATTCAAGATTGGAGTAAAATTTATTCGGATCGGCATAAACATCCGGACGAATTGCGGTTGCGAGGCTATCTACATAGGTATTGAAGGCGCTTACATCCTGCAAGTCCTGCATCATTTCACATACAAATGCCAAGTAGCGATTCATATAATATGGATTGTCCATTATTTTTACACCAAAAGGCGCAGGGACACCATCCCACCAGTAGATGGACGCAGTCTCCGCTTGTGGAATCGTCAATCCCCACCTTAGCGTTCCAATCCCCAAATTAAAATCCCAGGCTATCCAATGAAATTTCCCTGAGGCTGGGTTTTGATAGAGATAGAAATTATTTCCAAGCTGCGGATAGGAATCAAAACTTGTAAAGATTGTCAAGGCTGCCCAAGCCTCCAGATAAGAATCAACCCACATGTATTTGTCCAGTGAATCCTGAAATTCTGAAGCGGGAGTATTGTTAATAATATTTAGGAGATAAACGAAATCGCTCCAGTCATTTGCGGTTGTATTCGTTTTTAACCGGTAGATACTGTCATACAGTATTGGGCTGGAGCCGAGATAATCCAAATTGGCTCCTCCCGCTCCTTCCCAGCCAAGGAATCGTGGTCGCGCTTTAAATAAGTTTCCATTATTGGAAAAGTAAGCACTTAAGAACGTTTTGTCAAGCTGTTCGACCAAGGTATAGAGTCCCCAATAGACTCCGTTTATAGATACTCTGGTAAATCCATATCGAGGCGAAAGAACACTATGAGTGTTCATAAAGTCTGCTTGAATTTTAGAGCGCAAAATTGTTGGATCACGATCTTCATTGTGCAAGTTGATTTTCTTAATTCCATCGCATTTTTGACCCACAACATATTTATCAAAATCAACTTTGAACGGAAGTTTAACGCTTGGAAAATTATAGGCATAACTGTAGGCTGAATTCCCTTTACATCGCAAACCGACATCGATGTATGTTATACCGTCAACAAGCAAACTGTCACATTTGATATACTGTTTAACACCCGTAATCGCAATCTGCGAATGGTAGTAAGTCAGTGAATCCCAGAAATCAGGAATGGAGATGTAGAAGTCAAAATCATGAACCACGGGATCTCCAAATAAGGAGTTGCCCGGAGCGGATTGGGCATTTGAATTAAGTCCTGAACATAAGATGATTGTCGCTACTATAATTTTCTTGTACATAATCAATAATGTCTGTTACTGATTTTTTAGAGAGGGGGTTATTTCGTATCACGTAAGTGATTTCCAGATGGTTGGAACTAAGATTGTAGAAACCACGTAAAAGTTTAATCAATTGCGCCTAAAAGTTTAATTAACTATTAATCTCCATCTTTTAACTATTAATCTGCATCTTTATCTTTGTTTTCGTGGATTCAATTAAAAAGTTCATACCGCATTTATTTACCACAGGAAATCTGCTTGGTGGAATTTTGGCTATCATCTGCACATTTGGTGGTCGAATAGATCTCGCTCCTTACTGCATTTTCGCATCGGTAATTTTGGATTTTCTAGACGGCTTTATTGCGAGACTTCTTAAGGTTCAAGGCGAACTCGGCAAGCAGCTGGATTCCCTGGCTGATATGGTCACATTTGGCTTGGCTCCCGGACTGATGCTGGTTCAATTAATCAAACTCAGTTTTTGGTGCAGGTTTGACAATCCGGATGTCTCCAACGAAATTCTGCTCAGAAATCTTTCCGGTATAAATGGTATGTGTGAGAATCCTGGTTTGACATTTTCTCCTGAGTCCTTGTGTCATGATCCCATGTATCATTACTTTCCATTTATCGCTCTTATTATTCCCATTATGGCAATGTTCAGGCTCGCTAAATTTAACATGAACAAAAGCCAGAGCGATTCGTTCAAAGGATTACCGACACCTGCAATGACATTGTTTTTTGCTGCTATCCCACTCATGCTAATTTTTCAGGACACAGATTGGCAGGCAATGGTGACAGGATATTTGATGCGCCCCGGCGGACTCGTTATTTTGTCGCTTATTTTTGGCGTTCTTATGGTTATACCCTTACCACTTTTTGCCCTTAAATTCAAATCTTTCGGTTGGAAAGGCAATGGAATTCGCTACATCTTTTTAACAATTTCGGCGGCATTGTTGGCAACTTTATTTGTTTGGGCTCTACCGCTGATCATCATATTATACATACTTTTGTCTGTTATAAATAACCTCCTTAACAAGTCAAAAAATGAAGTTCAAAGCGGAAATTGATGTCATGCCATTAGAGGCACTTTTAGATCCCCAGGGAAAGGCAGTCACTCAATCGATGAGCAATTTAGGATTGAAAGAAATCACCGACGTTCGAATTGGAAAACACATTCGTGTTTTTATTGAGGCCGATTCGAAAGAAGTAGCCGAGGCTAAAACCGACGAAGCTTGTAAAAAGCTTTTGGTGAACGAGATTATGGAGGGGTATACTTTTTATGTAGAGGAGGCTTAGGGGCTTACCACGCTAGTGCTCTAAACACCAAGGCGTAGTCGGGCTTTCGCTAGTCGCCTCGCAACAGGCTGGCTCTAACATACCGCTCTATCCCTAAGCCGGAATAGTCCGGCACTTTTGATACAGTAAAATGTCATTCCGGACAAGGGAGAGTAACGACCGCGATCCGGAATCTTTTTGAATTAACTTTAACGTCAATTCAAAAAGATCCTGATCCGCCTCAGGCGGACAGGATGACGTTGCTTTTTAAGGACGCCGAAAACAATCAAAGCATTTTCTCCAGCTCTGGGTTTTCAACCAATTGTTTGAACGACTCCAATGTGGTTATCAACCTTCCCACGTCTTGCCGCCAACGCCGAACGTATCCTCTGTATACAAAATACATTGACCAGCCGACAAGGGGAATAGCGATGTAGGCGATCATATAAATATTTGAAAGACGAATGCCAAACTTATAATCCGACATCGGGCCGAAGATGATCTCATCATAGAGTTCTCCCGATCTTTTTCCGAAGTCCTTGAGTTTAAAGTATCCCTTAAACTCCTCTACTCTCTCGACAAGATTCACAACACCGCTTACATCGGTCCGACCCATTTTACCGGTCAGTCCATCCTGGACTCGACGGGCAATATTGATCAAATTTGAAATATAATCTATGCCCCTATCGTCATCCGACATAATTCGATTCTCTTTCTCCTCCTGAGTTTCAGGTTTCCGCAACTCCGTCTTCCTCAAAATAAAATTCTGTCCTAAATAAACTTTACGAACCTGCTCATCCGCCGCGAGTTCCTCAGCCGTTCCTGATCTCAAAATCGCTCCCTCAAATAAGAGATAGGTTCTGTCCGTAATTGCCAGAGTTTCCTGAACGTTGTGATCTGTAATCAACACGCCGATGTTTCGATCTTTCAGATGTGAAACGATGTACTGAATATCCTCTACCGCAATTGGATCTACCCCGGCAAAAGGCTCATCCAGCAAAATAAACTTTGGATCAGTTGCCAGCGCCCTTGCAATTTCCGTTCTTCGTTTTTCGCCACCCGACAAACTGTGACCTAAATTTTTTCGAACGACATTCAATCCGAATTCATCAAGCAGGGATTCCAGTTTGGCAGCCTGTTCCTCTTTCGAAAGATCAGTCATCTCCAACACTGTCCTTATATTATTTTCAACCGAAAGCTTCCGAAAGACGGATACCTCCTGTGGCAAATAGCCGATTCCCATCTGAGCTCGTTTGTACATTGCCGAACGGGTAATTCGCTGATCGTCCAGGTAAACATCACCGATGTCGGGACTTACCAAACCAACGATCATATAAAAGGAAGTTGTTTTGCCGGCTCCATTAGGTCCAAGCAGACCAACAATCTCACCTTGGTTGACATCAATTGTGACCCCTTTTACAACCTTACGGCCTTTATAGCTCTTCTGAATATTTTCTGTTCGAAGCTTCATTTACAAATCGCATGCGAATTTAGAAATCGAATATGAATTAGAAATCGAATGCGATGACAAATTTAACACCAAATTTGCTGACCGGATTACCATTTACACCGACATTGTCAAGATAATTCAATCGCCATATTCCATCAACGCGAATACACTTGAAAATATTTTCTATCCCTGCACTCAATTCATAGTATGGATGTTTTAATCGGTAAGAGTAAGAAGGAAGTAGCATTTCAGCCTCATGCTTGTCATTGTAACGCCCAACAATCATTTTTGCAGTCCACACGCTCCTGACTTTTAGTTTACGGATAAGCGGAACTCGATCGAAAACCAGTCCCATGAGTCTATGCTCAAAGTTGACCCCTACCCATTCATCGCTAATGAACTCGAAGTAATTCAGCAAGTTCATTGTTGATCGCTGAATATAAAATGTTTGATTTCCCTGATGTACATTTAAGAATGGATAAGGAACAGTTCCAAATATTTTTCCTGCAAGGATAGTGTATTCGATTTTACCCAAATTGCCAATTTTAGGTCGATGTGTCCATACAAAATCCAAACGATGAAAATTGTACTCGCTTCCCAATACATCTTTAATCGCCCAGGTATGCGTCAGTGAAATTATCGGATAACGCGATCCCATTGAAAGCCGGTCGAACTGTCCGTTTAAGAATTTTTCCTCACGAGTAAACATGACTTGATTTCGTATTTCAAAAGAAGTTAGCTCCGTAATTTTTACCGTGTCACCATCATCATCAAGTCGACTATAGTCTGAGTTTCCAAGCGGTATAAATTTTCTCCATTCAACTTTATTAAAGGTTCTAAAATCGATACGCCAATCTCTTTCCAATGAAACAGAAGCTGAATTAACCATCGTCAATTTGTCAAGTGGGCCAATTGAAAATAAGGTGGAGAAAGAGCTTCCGACGTCACCTATAGAAGATCGAATGCCCAATTGTTCAATTCGTTTTTTATAGCTAAGTCGGAACATGGTGCGTGGATCGCTTTTCATTTTCCATCGAAGAGATGCCCCATATTTGAGCTCCTGATCTCTAAACCCATAAACTGCAAAGGTCGAAATCTCAATCCTCTTGCTCCACTGATTTGATGATCGCAGTGAGAGCATAAAGCGATTACCCTCCACAGTATTCCTGTTATAAAGCGAAAAAATGTTCCCAATTTCGAACGGACCTGTTCTCCAGTGACCTGTATAAGCAGCATAAATGCAATTTTCATAGAAATTAAATCGCTTGTTTTTCTTTAAAGAATCGATCATTTCCAAAATCCCGCTCTCCTTCTCATTCAGCTCCACATGACGATGCTCTATCCAATAGGCTTCATCTCTCTTCTCAGCACTATCCAAAATTTCGACGTCAGTTACATAAAACTCAAAATCCTTCGGTTGATTGATCACAAAATTTTTCCGAGTCGTGTTTTTGTGAACCGTCGCTCCAATAAATTTATTTTTTTTCCATTCTGAGAAAAAGTCAAAATCGGCCCTCATTGTTTCGGCTGTAATCATCCAAACACCCGGCTCAACTTCTGAATAATTAACATCCACCTCCAGGTCACGAACATAATTTACATTCACTTCTCCGCCAATTTTACATTTAACCCTCTTTACGGCATAGACCGAGTCGACAATCCAAATATCCCCATCAAAAACAGCATCACCGTTTCGTCTTGGAATAAATCTTATATGATAGCAAGGTATGCCATCGAGTGTGTCGTTTTCTTGTAAGTAATATCTATAATAGGTTCGGCCCTGATCAGAAATCGGAGAGTGAAAATCCTTGGTAAATAAGTCGATGTGGTTTTTATAGATGTTCACGTTCTGATAAATGGTCCCCGAAAACTTACCCAACTCAATTGAATTGAACCCATGAACATCCACCGCCTTAATCACTTCTTTCTCTTGCAATGGATCCTTTTTATAGTAATAATCTGATATTGATTGCGATAGTAAGGATGGTAGTGAGTTCTTACCGGTTGTATCCAAATAATCGGTGATATTTCCCATTTTCCGAAAGACAAGTCCTTTACCAAAATCATCACCCATATTGTTAGCGTCTACCCGAACTCGGTTATAGGTTTCACATTGCCAGGCATCCAACTTATCCGGATTATTTCTCTTCTTGTTTTTTTTGACCCGTCTTAAAATCTCGAAAGCAGGATTTTCTCCGGGGGTAATTACAACAGTCGTGAGATTCTTGTTTTGCTCGTTCAAGACAACTACGAGCTCCGTTTCGGTTCCAGGTTCAATGACAAAAATTTGAGTTTGATATCCAACAAATGAAACTTCAAGAGAATCTGTTGCTTTTCGCGTGCTCAGGTAAAAATATCCCACCGTGTCGGTTCTGACTGCGGCCGTGGAGTTTCGAAACTTAACCATCGCAAAAGGAATCGGTTTTTGCGTAAGTGAATCAAGCACATTTCCAGACACGGTCGTTTGTTGTCCTAAGGACTGCAAATTGAAACTTATTGCTAATATGAAAATTAATCCCAGTCTCATTTCCATCTGTTCCAAATCTCCTTAACTATTGAATTAGACGCAGAAACAAGTCTTTTGTAACAGGCGATCTAAAGTGCAAGGGCATCACAGCTTTGGATATATGCTAAAATACGAAATAATCATCGATAGGGTTAGGTGCGACTATGCGGAAATACTGTTCTTTTCGCGCTGTTTTTCAACACCTTTTGCAAGGCGAATTCCAAATTCGTAAAGAATCAGGATCGGTATGCTTACAATGATTTGGGTAAACAAATCCGGAGGTGTAATAATTGCTGAAAGAATTAATACAGCCACAAAAGAATGTTTCCGGTATTTTTTCAACCAGACCGAGGTGATAATTCCAAGGCGGGAAAAAATCAAAACAATCACAGGTAAAAGAAATAAAAGACCTGAGAAGAAAATGGTCGACGTTACAACGGTTAGATAGTCTCCAATTTGAATATCGTTTTTAATATCTCCTATTTGAAAATTTCCGAAAAAATGAACTGTAAGAGGCGCAATAAC
>CAZCAD010000149.1:0-7529 GCA_964496525.1 uncultured Flavobacteriales bacterium
GGTTGGACAAAAACCAATATGAATAATGCCGTTTACATTGTTGATCCCGATACTGAACTGTATGCAACTTATATCGGAGGCGCATCGGCGAATGGTGGATCGAGGTATATCGCTTCACAACAGGGTTTTTGGGTCGAAGCAAATGCTACGGTCCCCGTCCTGACAATTCGTGAATCCTGTAAAGCGAACACGGATGCACCTTTTTTCAAATCAGGAGAATCCAGTAATCCCGGAAGTAATATTAAGCTGTCAGGATTTGGAATGGCCGATGAATGTGTGCTGCGAAATATGGAAGGAACACTTGACGCTAAAGAAGGTCAGGTGGATGCACTTAAACTTTGGGGGGCCTGGGGGGTAAATCCTCAAGTCTCACTTATCAACGGAGAAATCAAAGACCTGACGGTTCACACTTTTGATTTTGTCGGCTCAGAATGGACTGTTCCTCTGCGTGTTATCGTCTTCGAAGATGGTGATTATAATCTGGAGTTTCTGAATATAGAGGAGCTGGGAATTCCATGTCTGAAATTGGAAGACACCTATGATGGTGCTATTTACGACATTGTCGAAGGCAGCGTTTTTACATTTACCATGGATGATACTACATTTGCGCCGCGTTTCCTTCTTCATCTGGGTAAGGAAGTCAGTATTTCGGCTGTAGGCACCTCATGTTCTGATACAGACGACGGATCACTCATTCTGGAATTGTTTGAACCGGCTGACGTTAATTATTCGATTAGCTCCGGAAGTTGGTCTGACTCCGGTACTTCACCCGGAAATCCGCTGGTTATTGATAATCTCGAATCAGATAATTACGCTGTTGTACTGGAGGACATGTCAAGTCTGTGTGATGTCAGCACTTTTACGGCCAATGTTCCAGCACCCGGTATACTGAATGTCCTGGCGATTATTCAAGATGAACAATTAGGGGGAGACGGGACAATTGAGGTAGAAGCATTAGGAGGAACAACACCCTATTCTTATAGCTGGAGTACAGGTTCAGCATCAGCAATGATTAGCGGGCTGGATCCGGGAACTTATTCACTAACCTTAACCGATTTTAACTCTTGTGAGTGGACAGGAGAGTTTATTGTCGGAACTGCACTTAGCCTTGGCGAAGATCATTCTGATGTAAAGTTCATCTACTGGCCGGACTACAATTACATAATCCTGGCGAATTGGAGCTTCATTCCAAATGAAACTCTGGCTCTTTATAGTTTGGACGGAAGGCTGATTAGAACTTATCAATTGACGGAATATCAATCTGAATATCACCTGCAATTACCACCTGAATTAGCAGATGGAACGTATTTGCTCCTTGGTTTAAACCAGACATTTAAGTTTGTGAAATAGACTTTATAACAAAGAATGTGTCTGGTAAAAAAACTTGACTTAAACCTTATTTATCTCCGCAAAAGTCTTTTTTTCTATGATATCGCTCTCATTTTCCGAACCATCTTCAAGATTTTCGACTAACCCAGATTTTATTTACGTAGCAATACCTAACCATTCGTCGTTGAATCACATCTATTAGTATGTAAAACCTGGAAACACGTAGAATACGATAGGTATTTTATACTCAATAAAGGCCCTACTTCATTTTTATTATTCGGTATTAATTCGTAATTTCTAGGCTTGTAATAGAATTGGAATTGGTGATAGTACATACTTTCATAGTTAAAAACTTCAAATTTACCACCGTTCGAACTTGGCTTCTTATGGCTGTATTCGTTGTGGTCGGTCATTCCTTTGCACAAGTAACCACTTTTCAGGATGGCGATTATTCCGTTGGAAGTACATGGGTAGGATCCGTAACTCCTGACGAAGCTTCTCAAAATGTTCTTATTCTCCATAATGTCAATATGGATATTGACTTGGACATTGGTGCCCCATTTACTGTTCAAGGTTCTCTAACAGGGACTGCCGGAAAAAAGATCAAGGTACAGGGAGGTGGAGATCTAACAGTCGGTGACGTAAATATAGATGGAGATCTTGATGTAAACAACAGCGGAAATTTAACGGTAAAGTCTGGTGACACGCTTGTCATTAACAACTTAACTTTTCAGAACACCTCAACTGCAACCATAGAAGAAGGTGCCGTTATCATTGTTAATGGTGATTTCGAGGTAAAAAACGAAGCCGTAATTACCCTGGATGGTGAAATAATTGTTACCGGCAATACCAGTATTCAAAATAACGGAATGATAACAGGTACAGGTACACTTCAGACCGGAACCGGCACGACAATAAAAAACGGCGGGACAATATTTGGAAGTACAACGGAGTGCTCTGATTGCGTATATTCCAATGGTTGTACGATGAGCAGCATTTCTACGGATTGGGCTGGATCTGTTGATTCCGATTGGTTCAATGCAGCGAATTGGAGTGGAGGTCTTCCGGATTCTTCAACACCCGCTGTAATTTTGTCTTCCGCAAGTATAATGCCGGTGGTCAGTGGTGTAGGTGCAGAATGTTTTCATTTGACGGTTCAGCTTGGAGCGAACCTTGAAATTCAGGGAACTAATTCGCTTACTGTTTATGGAAATTTGGTAATTGATGGTTCTTTTATCGCTAATCAATCTACTTTACGTTTCGCCGGGCCTTGCTGGGCTCCGACAATTTCCGGTTCCGGAACTTCAGTCTATAACTTAATTGGTGCCAATCCAAATGATGTCAGGATTACCAGTGGCTCCTGGGGTATTACCGGAACACTTTCAGTTCTAAGCGGTTCATTTGAAACTAACGATTCACTGACAATTATTTCGAACTCGCTCGGAACCGGTAGAATTGGCGAAATCCTGGGGACGGGTGTTACGGGAGAAATTTCAATGGAACGATACATTGATGCAGGTGAAACCTATTGGAGATACTTCTCTTCAGCTGTTAACGGTGCAACGTTATCACAATACAACGATGATTTTGTAACCACCGGATATCCCGGCTCTTGGTTTCCCACTTTTGGATGGAATTCAATTTACACGTATGACGAAACGATGAGTCCGGGACTTGGATATTTAGCAGCAACAAGCTCCCTGCAAGTGATTGGAGTCGGTCAGGGCTTACAAGTTTGGTGCGGTGACACCATTACAGGGACTTTGCCTTTTACCGTTGATTTAAGAGGTGTTCCCAATCAAGGTACTATTAGTATGCCGGTCAGTTATACTTTTACGGGAACTCCCGGTGAGGATGGTTTCTGCCAGGTCGGTAACCCCTATCCGTCTACAATTGATTGGGATGCCGTGGGATGGACAAAAACGAATATGGCAAACGCCACCTATATTCAGGATCCGGATAGTCAACTTTATGGGACCTATATTGATGGTGCCTCAGCAAATGGCGGATCTCGCTACATTGCATCGCAGCAGGCGTTTTGGGTTGAGGCAGTCGCGGCCTCGCCGGTTTTAACGATCACAGAATCATGCAAATCCGCAACTGATGCTCCCTTCTTTAAGGCCGGTGAATCTTCTGACCCGGGTTGCAATATCCGATTAAGCGGATTTGGAATGTCTGACGAATGTGTAATTCGCAATCGCGAAGGTGCAATTGATGCAAGGGAAAATGAATGCGATGCCAGAAAACTATGGGGAGCATGGGGAGTGAATCCGCAGATTTCATTGGTGAATGGAGATTTAGAAGACTTAACCGTGCATACTTTTGATTTTGAGAATCAGGAGTGGCAGATTCCGCTTCGGGTAATCGTATTTCAGGACGGAACGTATGAAATTGATTTTGTAAATTTAGTGGCATTGGATGTTCCGTGCATCAAGTTGGAAGATACCTTTACGGGCGAACTTTTTGACATAATTGAAGGATCGACTTTGTCGTTTGATTTATTTGTCACGACTTGGGCGCCCAGATTTATTTTACACATTGGTAAGCAATATGAAACCAATGTGGTTGATAATTTATGTACTGGGTATGAGGCAGGGGAAATCGAAATTGATTTGAACGATCCTTCAACATTTTCTTTTCAGTTGGTTTCATCGATAGATACTTTGAGTTTCCTCAGTGGCGGAGATCCAATAATCATAACTGGTCTTGCAGCGGATAACTATGAGGTAACAATTGTCGGCCTCACCAATCTGTGCAACGTCAATAGCTTCTTATTCAACCTTGGTCAACCATCGAATCTGGTAGTCTTTGACAATATTACACACAGTGCTGACAACAATGGAATTATTGACTTAGAGGTTTTAGGCGGGACACCGTCTTATTATCTTGTATGGGATAATGGTGAGACAGGTGATTACATTGATAATTTGGCTCCGGCTGTTTATACGGTTGAAATTACTGACTTAAACGGATGCCTGCTGAGTGAATCATACGAAATTAAATCGGTACTGGATGTGGATCAGACAGACTCCGAAAATATTTTCGCTTATTTCGATCCTATAAACAATTTGATCAATATTTCGAACCTTCCGAATGATGAACCTGTGGTCTTAGAGTTATTCTCATCTTATGGTGCGTTAGTGAATTCATCAGAAATCCATCCGAGTGACGGTAATGCTCAACTTGAAATCCCTGTAGGACTATCCAATGGAATGTACATCCTAAACGGGGGTAATTTCAAGCTCAAATTCATTAAATAGTTTTTGAGGCGCCGGAAGATTACTGATTGAAGGCTATTAATGCAATTATTCTTGAGATCTGTTGAAACGAAATCAAACTTATAAAACCACTTCCCTGACCAGCCCGGTTTTATCGGTTTTATTCAGTTTGTTATTATCTCTCAATTTAGGTGCTCAGCCTCCCGCAACACCTCCCCCTACCGGGCCCCCACCTGCGGCCGATGGTCCACCTTGTTGGGATCCTGTTTGTATTCCGATTGATGGTGGAATTATTTTTTTGATAGCAGCAGGGTCGGCTCTCGGAATTCGACTTATTCAAAAGACCAATTCGAAGTAGTGGTCGGGAGGCATGATTACTACATGAAGAATTTTGAGTAGTCCAATTGGATTTCACCCTTTGGAAATTAAGGGCTAAATTTATTAGTCAATGTAGAATTTGAATAATGGCGTACGATGAATATTTGGGGGAGAGAATTGAAGGAATTCTTAATCGAAAAAAAATAACATTTGAGGCCAAGAAGATGATGGGTGGTCTTTGTTTTATGGTTGCCGATAAAATGTGCGTCGGAATCGTAAAAGATCAGCTAATGGCCAGAATCAAGCCCGATATTTATCAGGATAGTCTGAAGAAGGAGGGATGCAACGAAATGGTCTTTACAGCTCGGCCCATGAAAGGATACGTTTTTGTGGACGGTGATGTGATTGACAAGGACGAGGATTTGGAATATTGGGTGGATCTTTGTTTGGAATTTAATCCCCTGGCCAAATCTTCAAAAAAGAAAAGACGACCTGCGGACGGAACCGGTAAGAAAAAAATAGCGAGTCGATGAACCACCTGTGTCGAGCGCGCTGAGAAAGGGTGCGTCTTTTTAGAAAATTCTCGTCTACGTAGTAAGTTATAGGAATGTCATGTCAACGGATGAAATTTGGAACAGCTTCAATGAACAGCTCTTCGCTTTTATATTAAAGCGGGTCAAAAATGAAGATGAGGCAAATGACGTTCTTCAAAACGTCTTCGAAAAAATCCATGCTAAGCTCACGACCTTGCATTCGGAGTCGAAACTCAAAAGTTGGTTATACCAGATTTCACGCAACGCCATTGTCGATCATTTTCGAGAGCGAAAGTTTGAGAGTGGAGTAGATATTCCTGATGAGTCTGACTTAGATTCTGAGGGCAATATTTATTTGGCAGCCGAGGGCTGTTTAAAGCGATTTCTGAATCACATTCCAATTGAACAAAAGGAGGCGATTGAGTTGGTGTATTTTGAAAATCACTCACAAAAACAACTGGCACTTCAGCTCGGCATATCCTACTCGGCTTTAAAATCCAGGGTCCAACGCGGTAAGCAGAAATTAGAAGAATTGTTGCGTGAATGCTGTCTTAAATCTCTTTGTAGTGATGAGGTGGCTCCTGATTGCGCTCCGGTCTGCGACTGCTAAATCCAAACCTTCCAGATTTTGAGTTTGTTGGTCTGCCGAAGTGTGCCGAAGTGAAAGTGCGTCTTTTTTTTAATCTCCCGTCTATAGATGGACAAATGAATATTCACTAAATTTGAATAAAATGAAAGGAATCCAAAGGATTACTCAAGAAGGTAAATGTTGTAATCAACAAAATCAATGCGATTGTGGATGCGATGGAAATTGTGGAGGTGGTTGTTGTTGTGGCGGTTGTTGCTGCTGCGCCTCAGATCGCAGCAATAAGAACTGTTGCTAAATAGAATGCGCTCGGACTCGGTTCTCATCGATGGCTATGATGACGGGACGGGCGCTTTTTATTTATAGGTAAAAACCCTCTTCTCAAGAAGTGAATTGCCTTCATTGTAAAATTTCGCCTCCTTTATCAGGCCATCCGGAGTATAAGTTAAATCGGTGTGTGTCTCAATCGAATTACCATCTTGTCCATTGAGCGAATTTGTGATTCTGGTCAACTGATTTTTATCATTGTAAGCATAATCATACCGTTCATCAAATCCATCAAAATGATTGGTTTTGGAAATTAGCATTCCGTTGGTCACTACAAATTTAGTATAAACCGATTTATCTTTATGCGGATGTTGATTGTAAACATCTCCGTCCTGCTCGATATCATAATTAAATGTCTCCCAATACTCAGCTGTATCGGCCTCAACAGAAGCTTCATTCAAATATTCGATCGTCACAATTTTCTCTTTGGTAACGATGTTGTTTGAATAGGTGTAATCATATTCATAGGCCCATTTTCTAATATTTCTTGTATTGAAATCGGATCGTTGATAATGCACGACCTGATCATCTTCTCCCAATTCATATTTGCCCAGGGATTTCTTATTATCAGATAAAACATAATACTCAGAGTATTTAATACTGAAATTAATTCTGAGCGGATTAATCTTCCCTTTTCTATAAGTGGATGTCGTTTCAACTACCATCCCATGATCCGGCGAATGCCGATGTGATTCCACAATCATCTTAGATTTTTCACTCTTATGAAATAAGTGGAGACTGCTCGATTTGAGAGTAGGGTAGAGGTTGTCCTCCATTTCTTGTGAAATAGCAGTTGTAAATGCTAATAGCATTGATAATGAAAGTAGTTGGCGCATAAGGTCTAAATTTACAAAAAAAATCCCGATCCGTTTTTGCGAATCGGGAGGTTAAATTATTGTCTCACTTTATCTTATCTCGCACCTACAACCGATGAAAACGCTTGTTAGGATGTTTTTACATCATGGGCATTCCACCACCGCCCATTCCACCCATCGGCATAGCCGGTTCCTCTTCAGGAATGTCTGAAATAACACATTCTGTCGTCAAAAGCATCGACGCGATCGAAGCCGCATTTTCGATTGCAATTCTTGTGACTTTAGTAGGATCTATGACCCCTGAGGCGTAGAGATTCTCGAATTTCTCTGTTTGGGCATTGTAGCCATAATCATCCTCGCCTTCCAGTACCTGCTGTACGATCACGGCACCTTCAACGCCTGC
>CAZCAD010000150.1:0-4429 GCA_964496525.1 uncultured Flavobacteriales bacterium
GGCATTTTTGACCTGCCTGGCCGGCAGGCAGGTAAGCGTAGCCGTAGCTACGGTTAGAGAAAATAACGACGGGTAAAGGAAAAAGAATTTTTTCGCCATACGAATTGAGTTGTTATAATGTCTTATTACGTTGAATCTTTGCAATCTGTTAAGTAAAATATAAACAGTTTGTCCTTTTTTTACAATTAGGCGGGCACTGAATATCGGAACTTTGTAAAAACTATTGTTATGAAAAATTATCAAACTCTGATTGCATTATTACTTTCTCTGTTATGCTTGCCTTCAAAGAGCGATGCCCAACACCAAACTTTCTATATCGGTCATTCCGGTTTTGGTTGGGACTTAATTGTCGGTGAAATGGTCAATGATTTAGCAGCCGATGCAGCGATTACAACTTACGACTATAACTTTCAATTTATCGGTGGAACCTGCATCTCATACCAATGGACGAATTCTGCTACGCCTCAAGGAGGTGTCAGTGCCGTTGCTGAACTTCCAAACGGTTATGATGTCGTGGTATTAGCCGAACAAATTCCGATTTCGGAGGTGATAAACAGTCATGAATGGGGGTGCGAATTAACTTCGGTTGAAGCGGTAGATAATTTTTATGACCTGACCACAGCCGCGACCCCTAATGCGCGAATATACTTAATGGAATTCCACAACGAAGTTAACTTAACCGGATCGACGCCTTTTACGACTTGGTCAAACATGAATACTGCCATGCGACCTCTTTGGGAACAGGTTGCTGATTCAGTGAGCCTCATAAATCCCGGTGGTCCGCAAGTTTGCATAATACCGGTTGCTGCCGCATTTGAGGCATTGGCAGACAGTGTCATAGCAGGAACTTTTCCGGGATATATTGACTGGTTGGAGATTTTTGATCCGACAGATATTCCTGAAGCGACGATTCACCCAACTGAGGAGACTTTTTATTTGGTCGCCTGTGTACATTACGCCTGTATCTTCGGTCAAAGTCCGGAAGGATTGACGAATATCACAATGGCTGCCGACGGCTGGCCATTCGATCCACCTAGTCCGGCACAAGCGCAAATGATGCAAGAAATCGCCTGGGAGATTGTGAGTAATGATCCTTATGCCTGCTTGCAATCTGTTGGTCTTGACGAAAAAGAAACTTTTGACTTTAGCATCTTTCCAAATCCTTCGGAGGGTATCGTAAATTTTGAATTTGGTGAAACGAACTCAGGTCAATTAGAAGTATTTGATTTTAGCGGCAGGATAGTTTATAAGCATACGATTAATTCAAATTATATTTCAATGAACCTCGAGACAGGAATATGGCTGGTGCGCTTTATCGCGGCGAATGGAACAATTACCAACAAACGTTTAATTGTACGCTAGCTGATTTCAACCGAGGCTCTCTGGAGCCGAGTGGAGAGATCAGCCCGCACCTTTCGCAGCGTTAATTAATAAAGAAAATCGTGATAAGGGTATCGAATCGCGAAAATAGCCTTGACATCCTTATATAGTACCATGCGTAATTCGTCAATATTGATTTTTTCTTGGGCCGATATGAACACGCATCCATGATCGCCGAGCTTCGCCATCCAGGATTTTTTCAATTCTTTCAGGGCGACTTCCGTACCTTCCGGATGATACCCAATCTCCTCAGTCGGAGGATTGTATGCGTCCAGCTTATTAAAAACAATTATGGTGGGCTTTTCCTTCTCTTCGATTTCAATTTCCGCAATTGTCTCATTTACGATATTGAATTGTTCCTCAAAATTGGCATGAGAAATATCCAATACGTGTACCAAAATATCCGCCTCTCTTACTTCATCCAAAGTTGATTTGAATGACTCGATTAACTGATGCGGCAATTTTCGAATGAATCCTACGGTATCTGACAGCAAGAACGGTAAATTATCAATCACCACTTTTCGTACAGTCGTGTCCAGCGTTGCGAATAATTTATCCTCTGCAAACACCTTTGATTTGCTTAGTAGGTTCATTATGGTTGACTTTCCAACATTGGTATATCCAACCAGCGCCACTCGAACCAGCTGACCACGATTTCCCCTTTGAATAGCCATCTGCTTATCAATCTTTTTCAATTTCTCTTTCAGCAAGGCGATTTTTTGCTGAATAATCCTCCTGTCAGTTTCAATCTGGGTTTCACCCGGGCCCCGCATTCCGATACCTCCTTTTGTTCTGTCAAGGTGGGTCCATAGCCGCGTCAACCTCGGTAAAAGATACTGATACTGGGCCAACTCTACCTGAGTTTTAGCATGAGCTGTCCTGGCCCGTTTA
Source organism: uncultured Flavobacteriales bacterium (assembly GCA_964496525.1). GTDB lineage: Bacteria > Bacteroidota > Bacteroidia > Flavobacteriales_D > Crocinitomicaceae > JAKSBJ01. Next base: position 2,272 of record CAZCAD010000150.1, read on the forward strand.
GCAAAAATGTCGAGAATCAGATTGTTTCTATCAAGAATTTTAATTTTTAAGACCCGTTCGATATTCCTCAGTTGCGAAGGTGATAACTCATCATCAAAAATGGCAATATCAATTTCGTTGGCATCAATATATTCTTTGATCTCTTGAATTTTTCCTGATCCGATATAGGTTTTCGGATTCGGTACATCGATGCGTTGCAAGAATTTTCGTTTTGTTATTGCACCAGAGGTTTCTGCCAAAAAAGCGAGTTCCTGGATATATTCCTTAGACATCTCTTCGGTCTGATCTTTCGTAATCACACCAATTAAAACAACATCCTCCGGAATTACTTCAGTATAATTATATCCGTCTCCCATCCCTGTAACTGTATTAGAACCAACCCGCGCCCGGAATTCTAAATGGCCACGGAATAGAAACGAGAACAAGTAATAAAGTAACCGTATAGAAAACTGCAATCTTCTTGAATTTTGCTGCCGAATCTTCTGCTTTTTTGGACTTAGAGTGACCAATCGTAATGAATATTGCCGCAATCAGCATTAATGAAATATGTTCAACGGTATAGAATCGAAGTATCGTATCTTTCATAAATCCTTCGACCAAGGTCACCTTGGGTGAAATAAAATACAACACAAGCCCCATTAGAACTTGTATGTGAAAACTGATCATGGCAAAAAGTGCCAATTTTCGATCACCTTCAGAAAAATCTTTTTTTCCGACCTTGCCTGCAAAAGCCTTTACAATAGCTGCTAACAATAAGATTAGAACGATCCATCGCCATCCTGAATGTGTCTTATCTAATATCTCCAACATAATCCTTATTTTTAGCCAAATTTAAGACTAAAACCTTAGGGAGCGCATGCTCAAGTATATTTTCCCCATTATCGTCACTTGTCTGTTTTTTGTTGATGTAAAGGCACAGCACATCGAACCTGAAAATGGTGTGCATGATCCGCATAACACGATTTACGCCCTGACAAATTGTAAAGTCGTACTGAATCCGGATTTGACGGTTCCTTTGGGGCTAATTCTGGTAAAGGATGGCTTGATCACCTATGCGGGAATCATGAAACCTGTGCCAAAGGAAGCGGTGAAAATTAATTTAAAAGGCTATACAGTATATCCATCTTTCATTGACATTTACAGCGGAGAGGGTATTTCAAAAAGTACACAAACAAGTTCATCCACCTTAGGGGGGAAGCGACCGAAGACCCTCAAGGAAGGCCCATATTATTGGAACCGTGCGGTACACCCTGAGGTAAACGCTTATGACCTATTACGGGCGGCTGAATGTAAAAATCGAAAAGCTCTGGTTTCTCAGGGTTTCGGTGTAATTGCCACTCATTCTCAGGACGGCGTTCTGCGAGGAACATCTGTACTTGTTTCCTTAAGCGACCATCCTACAGTGGACAATATCATTCGGTCAAAAGTTGCCAATCACTATTCTTTTGGAAAGGGAACATCCCGGCAGAGTTATCCGAGCTCTCAGATGGGCTGTATTGCGATGATCAGACAATTTTATTATGACGCAATTTGGTATAAATCACTAAAAGATCCGGTTAAAGCGAATGTCTCTCTGGAGGCCGGAATGGCAAATAAAAAATTGCCACACTTTTTTGGAGTGAGTGAAAAGCTTGAAATTTTAAGAGCCGTTAAAATCGCCGAAGAATTTAAGTTCGACTTGATTGTCAAAAGTGGTGGAGACGAATACGAACGAATAAGAGAAGTCAAAGAATCCGGTGTCAAATTAGTGGTTCCCGTAAACTTCCCTGATCCATACGATGTGACCGATCCTTACACCTCTCGCTTTATTTCCTTGGCAGATTTGAAATCGTGGGAAATGAAGCCTTACAATCCTTACATCCTGCACCGCTCCAAAATAGAATTTGCCTTAACCTCTCACGGATTAAAGTCCCCGAAAAAATTTATGAAAAAAGTAAAAGAAGCCATAAAACATGGGCTTCCCAAAGACGAGGCTTTGAGAGCACTAACAGAAACTCCTGCTAAGTTTTTAAAAGTTGATGATGTAGTTGGCTCAATTGCAAAAGGAAAAATTGCCAACTTTTTAGTGGTCAAAGGGGATCTTTTCGAAGACGGAATTATCTACGAAAACTGGTTAAAAGGTGACCGAAAGCGATTGAAAAATGTCGAGGCGGTAGAC
>CAZCAD010000150.1:4470-7499 GCA_964496525.1 uncultured Flavobacteriales bacterium
ATCAACGAAATTGTCTATGAACTTAATATAAAGGGTGAAATTGAAAAACCCAAAGGTAAGTTGACTGTTTACAAAATTATTCGTGACTCCATTAAAGGTGGACAGACGATTGATACCTCCTATGTCAGCACAGATATGCAACTCTCAGGGCATCAACTAAGCATCTCATTTATTCTCAAAGATGATAACTATGATGGTCTGATACAAATGAATGGAACCTTCAATGAAAATCTTGGAGCCCTTCACGGAACCGCACAGCTTCCAAATAGCCATTGGATTGACTGGAGTGGAATCCGAGACAAACCATTCAAAGAAAAGAAAAAGAAGAAGAAGAAGAAATTTATCGTCGATACTTCGGCGGTACAAACGATTCAGTACCCGAATATGGCGTACGGTTTTGATACAATGCCGAAAAAAGGGTCATACTTTATTAAGAATGCAACTATTTGGACGAATGAAGCGGAAGGTATTATTCGAAGCGGAAACATCTATATCAAGGACGGTAAGATCAAATCGGTCAACGCGAGTTCAACTTCAATTGGTGGAGCAACGGTAATTGACGCCCAGGGCAAGCACGTAACGTGCGGAATTATTGACGAGCATTCACACATCGCAATCAGCAAAGGAGTTAATGAAGGAGGGCAGGCGGTTTCATCTGAAGTGTCAATCGCTGATGTTGTTCGATCAGACGATATCAATATTTTCAGACAGCTCGCAGGAGGAGTAACCGCCGCTCAGCTGCTTCACGGATCTGCTAATCCAATCGGCGGTAAATCAGCTTTGGTTAAATTAAAATGGGGGTACAGCCCTGAAGAAATGTTGATAGACGATGTTGACGGATTCATAAAATTCGCCCTGGGTGAAAATGTAAAACATTCGAGAAGTAACAGTTCCACTCGTTATCCTCAAACAAGAATGGGAGTTGAACAAATATTTTACAACGCCTTTATACGTGCCAGAGAATATGAACAAGATTGGAAAAATTATTTTGGCGCACCGAGATGGAAACGAAAAAAAATGGATCCTCCAAGAAGAGATCTCGAGTTGGAGGCCATACTTGAGATATTAAAAAAAGAACGATTTATTACCTGTCACTCTTATGTCCAATCTGAAATAAATATGCTGATGACCGTTGCAGATTCAATGGGCTTTAAGATTAATACTTTCACACATATTCTCGAGGGATATAAAGTCGCGGACAAAATGAAGGAGCATGGTGTCGGCGGTTCAACTTTTGCCGATTGGTGGGCCTATAAATATGAGGTGAATGAAGCCATTCCTCACAACGCAGCCATACTTCAGAAAGTGGGTGTAGTTGTCGCTATCAATTCTGACGATGCAGAAATGGGGAGGCGCTTGAACCAAGAGGCGGCGAAGGCCATTAAGTATGGTGGTGTTTCACAGGAAGAAGCTTGGAAAATGGTCACACTCAATCCTGCCAAATTACTACACCTCGATGACATAATGGGAAGCTTGAAGGCCGGTAAAGATGCCGACATTGTCATTTGGTCAGACAATCCTTTATCCATTAAAGCCAAGGTTGAAAAAACATTTGTTGATGGCGAGTTGCTGTATGACCTGGACCGGGTTTTTTATCTGCATCAAAGAGATCAACTCGAACGAAAACGGATCATGAAAAAAATGATCGAGGCAAAGAAAAACGGTGCACCCACTAGAAAACCCGTGATGCGAAAGAATCCGGAATATCACTGCGACACCGAAGGAGAGGAAGGAGATTTGCACGAATGAAATATCTCTTTGTAACATGCCTCATGATCCTGTGCTTTCAGACGAAAGCGCAGGTAGTGCCGGCACCACTCCAACTGAATGTAAACTCTATCCTGCTTCAGGGAGGTAGAGCTCATATTGGAAATGGTGAGTATGTGAATAATTCCAGTATCGGAATTAAGGATGGGAAAATTTTATTCGTCAGAAATGCGCTTACGTTTAAGGTTGAAAAAACAGACTGGGATACCATTATCGAAATAAAGGGATTGCACGTTTACCCCGGATTTATTGCTCCAAATGTCACCTTGGGCCTAACCGAAATTGACGCAATTAAAGCCACAAAAGATTTCAGAGAAATAGGTTCAATCAATCCGAACGTCAGATCACTTATCGCCTATAATACCGATTCTAAAATCATTTACACGGTCCGTACAAACGGCGTACTTGTTTGCCAATCAACCCCTCAGGGAGGTTTGATTTCAGGAACCTCCTCAATTATGGCACTCGATGGGTGGAACTGGGAAGATGCTGCTTATAAAAAGGATGATGGTGTTCACCTTAACTGGCCCAGAAAGTATAAAGCAACAGGTTGGTGGGCAGAACCGGGTGTGAGCTCAGAAAATAAGAAATACAAAAAAATCCGCTGGCAGATTCTCGACTTTTTTCAGGAAGCTCAGGCCTACTGCAAAGAACGAAAACCAAAGACGAAAAACTTGAAGTATGAAGCCATGCGTGGCATCTTTAAAGGAACTCAACGCCTCTTTCTTCATGCACAATTCGCCCCTGAAATTAATGATGTTATTGATTTTGTAAGATTATTCAAGATAAAGTATCCTGTCATTGTTGGCGGTTACGATGCCCATATGGTTGCTGATCGACTGAAGGAAAATGATTTTTCAGTCATTCTTCGAAAGCCACACGAACTACCCATGTTCGAAGATGATTTTCCATTCGATTCTTTCGAAAGACCGTATAAGCTTCAACAAAAAGGAGTTCTATTTTGCATTGAAAATTCAGGCGATATGGAAGCTATGAATACACGAAATCTTCCATTTCTTGCCGGAACAGCTTGGGCTTATGGTCTATCAGAGGAAGAAGCTGTAGCCACAATTACCTTGAATACAGCAAAAATTCTGGGAATCGATGATAAATTAGGATCACTCGAAGAAGGAAAAGATGCGACAATATTTGTTTCTGAAGGCAATGCCCTCGATATCAAAGAAAATAAGGCCGTTCTCGCCTTGATAAGAGGTCGTTTTATAGATCTGAATAATCATCAGAAGCAATTATCCAAAAAATAT
>CAZCAD010000151.1:0-7467 GCA_964496525.1 uncultured Flavobacteriales bacterium
TTGTCTTTAATCATTCGTATCAGTCGCTTTGAGGTAAAACCTTTGTAATCTCGATAGTCCTGAAGGATCATTCAAACTCGATCGTAAAATCATGTGAACATGATTGGGCATAAAGCAGTAGGCATATAACTCCATTCCTTTATGTCTTCGACAATATTCTATGCTTTCTGCCAGAATGTCAAAATAAACTTCTCTGGTAAACAAATCCACCCATTCGACCGTGGCAAAACTAATAAAGTAAGCTGCTTCAGGATTATGAAACTTATACTTCCGACTCATCGGGTAAATCTATGAACAATTTTTAGGATTGAAGATAGGGACACGAGCGGGACGCTCGCGCCAGCGAGAGTAGTTTTTGATGTATAGCATAATTTCGACTCTAAAAATAAGCATATTATTCGTTGCTTTTTTATCGCCTTAGATTTGACAACTGAATTGATTCTGGAATTCTTATCTTCCCCAAAAATCAATTGCAGAAAATATTTCTGAAACTCTATGATGGATCCTTTTGAAATCTTTTTAATAATCTTCCTTGTTGGTTTACTCGCTCTTTGGATATATGCTTTGATCGAAATAATAAGATCTGACTTTAAAGGTCATGGCAAGGTCATTTGGTTAATCGTCCTTCTTTTCTTTGGGCTTTTAGGAGTGTTGATTTACTTAATTGCCGGACGTCGAACCAGAATTACCGAAAAGACAAATGATTCTGATGTTATTGACGATATTTGAACGACTATGTCAGAAGGACACGGAATTGGTTATTTATTATTTTTAATACCCCAAGCTGGCGCGAGCGTCCCGCTCGTGACAGCCGACGAACATAGAAATTCTTATCTTCACGCAAATTCCGATACCATAGACTTTAAATTTTATGACTTTACTACAGCACGGTGCCGGATATCTCATATTTATGATTCCATTTCTGATTATCGGATTGGTGATTCTCATTATTTGGATTAAGACAATTATTGAAATTGCAAATTCGGATTTTGAAGGTGATAACAAGCTTATATGGCTACTAATTGTGCTGCTCTGTGGAATCCTTGGCTTAATCTTATACTACATCCTGGGAAGACAAAAGCGAATATTGCCTGAAAACAATTCGGAAGAGGTAATTGATGATGCTCCGAGGTATCAAAAATGAACCGTCAATCTTCACGTACAAAACAAGCCGTTCACCGATAATTTAGTACATTTGCCCCTGATTTAATGAACTAAATTAGAAGCATGGAAAATGTAGTTATCGCCGGAATGATGGGTCCTTGGCAGATTGGATTAATAGTTTTGGCTATCCTCTTATTATTTGGTGGCCGAAAGATCCCTGAACTAATGCGAGGAATGGGTAAGGGAATTAAAGGATTTAAGGACGAGATGAAGGGTGATGGTGAAGCTGAGAGCAAATCGTCTTCAACAGAGGTCAAAGCTGAAACAAAATCTGAGGACTAAGATTCTCACCGACTCATGTATTCTTCTTTTGCAGAAATAAAAGCTGCGCTTTCGCAAGGCGAATCTGTAGAAAATGTCACACAATCTTATTTAAATCGCATTGCTGAATTTCAGCAACTGAATGCATTCCTGGAAGTTTTTGAGCAGTCTGCGCTTGAAAAAGCAAAAGAGGTTGATCAAAAACTTTCTTCGGCTTCTGCGGGTAAATTGGCAGGAATGGTCATTGCGATTAAGGACAATATGGCTTATAGAGGTCACAAAGTCTCAGCATCGTCAAAAATATTGGAGGGATTTGAATCGCTTTACCACGCAACAGCGATTGAGCGACTGCTTAATGAAGATGCCGTAATAATCGGAAGGACGAACTGTGATGAATTTGCAATGGGCAGTTCGAATGAAAACTCGGCTTATGGTGCGGTGAAAAACTTTCATGACGAAAGTAAAGTGCCCGGAGGCTCTTCAGGGGGCTCAGCGACTGCGGTTGCTGCCAATTTATGTACCGTCGCTCTCGGAAGCGACACCGGAGGTTCAATCAGACAACCCGCTTCATTCACCGGAACAATAGGATTCAAACCAACTTATGGAAGGGTATCACGATATGGCTTATTAGCTTATGCATCATCCTTTGATCAGATCGGCCCGTTTACAAATACCGTCGAAGATGCTGCTCTGATTTTAGAGGTTATAGCAGGAAAAGATGAATATGACAGTACGCTTTTACAGGAAGACAGCCAATCATTTCTCAGCGTCCACGATGTGGCGCATAAATTAAAAATCGCTTTTATAGAAGACTGTCTGATTCGTGATGGAGTAGATCCGGAAATCAAGGCTCAAACGGAATCAACCATAAAGAAATTGCAGGAGCTTGGTCATACGGTTGAGGGAGTTAGCTTTCCGTATCTGGATGTGATGGTTCCAACTTATTATGTTTTGACAACTGCAGAAGCCTCTTCAAATCTTGCTCGCTACGATGGTGTGCATTACGGACATTTAGCAGAGGAAGTGGAAGGAGTTGAAAACACCTATAAGAAATCTCGGACGGAAGGATTTGGAACGGAAGTAAAACGGAGAATCATGCTGGGTACATTTGTGCTCTCACATGGTTATTACGATGCCTACTATACGAAAGGTCAAAAGGTTCGAAGAGTCATTCAAAATAAAACCAGGGAGATTCTGGATCAATATGATCTGATTCTTTGTCCTACAACGCCTTGTACGGCCTTTGATATTGGTGAAAAATCTGATGATCCGATTACAATGTATCTTCAGGATATATTTACCGTACAAGCTAATTTATCCGGTAATCCTGCCATATCTTTACCATTGGGCAAGCATTCGAATGGTCTTCCGTTTGGAATTCAACTGATTGGGAAGCACTATGAAGAAGGTAACTTACTGTCATTTTCGGATTATATTATGAAGAACTGCTCATAAATAGATGAAATTATTAAGCTCAATAGTATTGATTTTAGTCGCCGGTGTCGGTAATGCCACGCAGCAGGATTCGACATGGTTGAAGTCGGCAGTGATTGTCAAAGATGTTAATCCTGACTCGATGACTTATGAGCGGTTTCTCGATGTTGTTGAGCATTCACTTTTCGAGTATTATAAAGAAACCTGGGGAAAAGAGCGAGCCTACGAGGTAATCGATTCAATGGGATTTGAAGAAACTGACCGCCCTGTCTATTCTGATTCGGTATATACTCAACGACTTCATGAGTTGAATGCTCGGACAATCATCGATGTGGAGGTGAATAGTGATGTCATCGCTGCACTAAAATATTTTGTACGAAAACGCCGACGCTTTACTGCTCTTTGCCTGGGACGATCCAAGCTATACTTCCCGATGTACGAAGAGTATTTAGACAAGTACAATATGCCACTGGAGCTGAAGTTTTTGTCGGTTATCGAGAGTGGATTACGTCCGACGGTAAAGTCAAGAGCAGGGGCGACAGGATTGTGGCAGTTCATGTACCGCACTGGTGTCATGTACGGATTGCAAAATGATTCTTTTGTAGATGAACGTATGGACCCTGAATTGGCCACGGACGCTGCCTGTCGATATCTCAAATATCTTTACGGCTTGTACGGAGATTGGAGCATTGCCCTTGCTGCCTATAATGCGGGGCCGGGTAATGTCAACAAAGCAATTCGTCGATCAGGCGGTCAGATGGACTATTGGTCGTTACGCCCATTTTTGCCCAAAGAAACGCAGATGTACGTTCCTAATTTTATCTGCATGTTGTATATGATGAACTATTATGCCGAGCATAATATCATTCCGAAAGAAGCGAAAGCATATTTACATGAAGTAGACACCGTTTGTTTAAAAGGTGCGGTACGAATATCTCATATTGACACATTGCTTGGTATTTCAAGTGAAGAGTTCCTTTTCTTAAATCCAACTTACAAAACCGATTTTATTCCACAGACAGATCTGGCGCAATGTATTCGGCTACCGGTCGAAAAAATTGGCGCCTTTCTGGATATTGAAGACAGCCTTTATGGATTAGATGCCATTTTGGATTCTATAGGCGGAAGCTTTGTGGCACTTGAAAAGAAAGTCTCACACATTGTGAAACCGGATGAGACAATTGCAAAAATTGCTGAGAAGTATGACGTGACAATCAACGACATTAAGGGATGGAATCTATTGAAAAAATCGACGCTTTACCCCGGTCAGCGTCTAACCATTATGAAAGTCGAGCGAAAGTATATTCAAGGCGGAACTTCCAGGGATTTGACGACGAATCGAACCTCATCCTCTTCTTCATCCGGTTCTTCTAAAAAAGTTTCGGTTAAAACTTATACCGACGGAAAGTACAAATATTACACCCTTAAGTCAGGCGAAAACCTATGGGTCGTCAGTCAAAAACTTGGCATACCTTTTGCGCGAATTCAAGCGTTGAACAGAGACGTCGATCCGAAGAGAATGCAGCCCGGAGATAAAATACGGGTGTCGAAACTCTAAGCCTCGGCCCTGGTCAAAATCACACTTATGCATAAAATGCTGATCGCAATTCTGGCTTTTTCCCTTTTATCATGCAGCGGAACTACAGCGGACGAAAATCTCTTCCTGCCGGAATCCAATGGTAAACATGGTGATATCCTGATCTTAATGCAGGACAATTTATGGAACTCTGATATTGGAGCAATCGTTCAAAACAATATGAATAAGCGTCCTGCGGGTGTGTATTTAAGACCGGAATCGATGTTTTCATATTATCACAAGGATCCCGATCAACTCAATCACATGAACAAGTTGAGCCGGAATATATTGCAAGTCACCTTGGATAGGGATTCAACTTATGCAGAAACGGCAGTGCTGGAGAGACCCGACTATTTCGCGAAAAATCAGCTCTTCGTTATTATTAAAGATTCGGACGAAGACCGTCTGAGCGAATTCCTGCTATATGACTTTGAAGACATCGCTGAACTTTACAATACCCATGAATTAAAAGAGTATATGCGATACTACCGCGAAGATCCAAATGAAAATGTTCAGGAAATGGCCAGGAAAAATTTTGGAATCAACATCAACCTCCCGGATGATTCAGAATTAAAAACTTCAGATAATGATTTTGCCTGGGTAAAACGCGACCGATCTCAAACCATGATTGGAAATCAAGCGAATCAAACGGAAGGGGGCACTTTTTGGGTTCAACAGGGAATACTCTTTTGGACGGAGAAATACGATAGTGCAGCAGAATTTACAGTTGAAAACATCTTGAAAAAGCGCGACACCGTTTTAAAATACAATGTTGCCGGTAAAGTTCCCGGATCATATATGGCAACTGAGTACAGTGAATATTATGATCCCAAAAGCAAAAAATTTGACCATAAGGGCTATAGAGCCGTCGAAATTCGGGGCTTATGGAAACATGAGGGCAACCGCGCCGCATTTGGTGGAGGACCATTCGTCCAGTACACCATTTTCAACGAAGCAAAAAAAGAATTGGTAACAGTTTGCGGTTATGTTTATGGTCCCGGCTTCGATAAACGCGAGTACATTCGTGAGATTGACGCCATGTTGCGATCAATTGAAGTTTTATAGGATGAGCGATCAAAAGGACGACCTCGACGAAATCATAGACAGAAAGCCGACATCTCAACGAATCTTTGGCCACATCTATTTGACTTATTTCTTTACGTGCTTCTGGATAATTGCCTTGATCATCGCACTTTTTAACCTCGGCGAAATAGAATCCAGACTACCAAATGTTCCGCCCTGGCTCATTATAGGAGGTGCAATCATCCTATTATTTAAAAATGTTTGGCGAATTATTGCTTATCATTTTCTGGATAAGAAATAATTTCATTTATCAGGAGATTAGTGTGAAGGGATATCTAACGCTTCTGAAAAGGGATAGTCCCCGTAATGTCACCAACAGACCAACGAACAAAGTACTCACCGAACTCTAGTTTCTCAACCCGAATTTCCGCTTCGAGTTTTCCATCGGTGAAGACGGCTTGATTTGAAAGAATTTCACCTCTCATATTCAATATTTCCAGATACACATTCCCGGACCATTGCAAATCAGCCTCCAATTTGAATGACTGTTCAACCGGATTAGGAAATAGTTCAAATTCGTAAACCGTAGGAATTTCGACCGTATTTTGAATGCTCAACCATACCGAACTATCCAAAATAATATTTTCGTCACCCGCCTGATAATTAGCAAAAATCACATAGGTCAGAAACATCTCGTCAGTGCTATACAGCCCTTTCTCAATTAAAATAGGAGGGTCATTGGGATTGTCATGATTGAAGGCGGTATTGTCATACCAACCCTCGCTGTAAATTACCGTACCGACGGGCAGTACTTGAATCACCGGATATTGATAATAACGCTGCCAGTGTACATCCCAGTGCGGAATGTCAATCATTTTAATCGTATCTCCCCCGGGTACAATTGCCCAAATCTTATATTTCCATCCGATATAATGCATATGCGGACAAATTGAAATGACGGATATTGCCGAAGTCAGGGGCGCCGTTTGTTGATGAAAAGACCTTGTATCATTCGGCGGAATTTCCAATGGACCGTCAATCAAAATTGGCCAACTATCAGTCAGCATCCAGCTGGATTGCACAGGTCTGACAGCACCGGGGTCCTGAACAATCTGAATGTTCATTTTAGTAGTGTCGATCAAGCCCACTCCCGTTCCACCTGTGTAGTGAATCTCAACAACAAAATCGCATCCGGGTGGAACAGCAATTCCCCAATCTTCAGGGTATTTCGCTGCATTTCCTCCTGGTTGCCAGGCTTTAATGTACTTGGTATACTTTGGAAGACCGGTCGTATCATTAAATCCCGGTAGAGGGTCCAGGGCATCGTTTGCCGCTGATATTCCCGTTACGTCAAAGGATAAATCCACATGGTGAATCAAATCGGGCAGACCGGGAATTACCTCAAGTTTATTGATATAAATGGTTTCGGTATTCGTATTTGGAACAACAAACCAGCGGTATTCTTCATTAGTGAACTGAATTGTATATGGATCTATTGCAACCGTATAATCAATCGTGTCTAATTGCGTCTCAAAAGGCTCGTACACCGGAGGTGGTGGGATAGAACCGGCATCCCCAACCGGTGATCCACTGCCAACCCAGGCAAATATGGCCGCCTTCTCCGCAACAGTTAAATAAACATGGTCCGAAAACACTCTGTAATTAGGATCTGCCAGCCATGGCGGCATGGTTCCGTGCTCAACCTCGTATTCAATTTGAGAAGACCAAGCCAGGGCAGAGGGATAGTCGATCAATGAAAATGGCGCAGCACCTTCAGGATTATGACATTGGCCACATTTGTTGTAGAAAATTTCGGCAATATCCCCTGACCAGGTTTGCCCAAGTCCCACAAACGGAAAACAGCAGAAAACTATGAATGTCAAACGTCTCATTGGGACCGTAAGTTAAAGAAAATAAAGGGTCTGGTCAAATACTTTAGTGCTCCAAACACTAAGTTCGCATCACTATTTTCACATCCCTTTTTCCTTTCTAATTCGTTAAAATTTTCT
>CAZCAD010000152.1:0-7456 GCA_964496525.1 uncultured Flavobacteriales bacterium
CCCAGGCGGACAGTTCTGTTTTTTCGTTTCTCTAAGTGTAATGTTATCAAGAACACCGTACTCGTCAATCGTAGCAGTATATGCTGAACCTTCGGCAGGAACTGTACGCATCGCCTGATCCGCAATATTCTCCATAGAGATTCGCTCCAAACGGTTGACATAGCGTTTTCTTCCTCTAAAGGCAACTTCATCAACTTTATCATTCGCGAAGATTTCCTCGACAAATACTTCGATCTCATCATCAGTAGCCTTCGTGCTAAAATCAACCAGGGTTGTTCTGTAGTTCGGGAACTCATTCAGTGAAACTCTTGCCACACCTCTCAGCCCCATTTGAGCCATATTAATTAGTTCCGGCGTTCCACCTATACATTGACTTCCTGAGAACAAATGCCAGATAGTTGGATTAACATCGAAGTTCGAAGTATTGAACTTACGCATGACGTTCATCATGGTCATAGATACGCTGTCCTCTGCTTCAACGATTGTGATTTCGTTCAACTGATCGTTTGAAGGCAGGTCAAATGCCCAGGCATTAATAATTCCCTGGAATTTTTTCCTCTCAATGATGACATCCATCACTTTGTCCGTATCCTCTTGTGAAAGTGGATCGATTTCGTATTCTGTATCGGAAATTTTATTGAATCCCAAACCGGCTTTAACAGTAATGAAGGACTTATTGAGTTTACCCAATTCCGTCATCACTTTGTCGGCAACACCTGATTTGTCGGTAAATACTAACCAATCAGCTTCCATTGTTTTGGCCTCGTTCTCTTCATCAGATGATCCAAGATCAAGCTTCCGAGCTCTCGCCATTACAACATTTTGAGCTGAAATAGAGTTGTCAGGAACATCTGAGTAGAATGCCAGATCTGTAAATCCGTTGGCAGTTAAACAGTTCTTCCACCCTTCAGGATCCATCGTGGCATGATCAGGACGGATGTCCGTATCTTCATACAACCACCATCCTTCAGTCATTCCGAAAATAAAATCAAGATAAACAGGGTTGTTGGTTACCTCCAGCATCAATAATATCCCTTCTGAAGCCAGGAGATTTTGAACATTGCCCAAAGTAATACTCATATCCCGAGTTGCGTGAAGAACATCTGATGCGATGATCAAATCGAATGAACCTAAATCAAATCCTTGATCGGCAGGATCTTTCTCGATATCCAAAAGTTGATATTTAACAAATGGATATTTGGCAAATCTAGTCTGCGCCTTAAGCATGAACATGTGCGAAAGGTCAGTGTAGACATATTCTGTTCTGTCGGCAGGCAAGACAGGTAAGATAGCCTGGGACATACCTCCTGTACCGGCCCCGATCTCAAGAACTCTCAGGGTCTGGTCCTCCGGTAGGTTCTTAATCATCTCTTGAACTGCTCTTGCAGCGATGTCATTATATTTTCCAAATGCAAATCCCTCAACATAATATTGCACGATTGCATCCCACTGGTCTTCAGGGAAAATTAGCTGAATCGGATCAACCGTTCCTTGAAGAACGCCCTGAATTTCGGGACCGCAACGACTTAACAGTGTCGTTTCGTGGTGGAATTGTGGGAATTGAGCATTTAGCTCTTCTGACCACAATTTGGTTTCCTTAAATTCCGGAGTTTTGATTACTTCGAAGTTACCATCACTCCCTTCTACAATTCCAACTCTCCCCAAGAGAACGAACATGTGGTTAAACAATCTTCCATGATCATCAATCACTTTCATTTCTTCCTTGAGGTCAGGAACATTAATTTTTGTTCCGACTGTCCAATCCATTCCCATATCAGAAAGGGAAGAGCAGATATATGCCATTGTGAGCATGTGTTGATCGGGCTCGTAATGATTGAAATACTCGTCTTGAGTTGGTCTCGCATTAATCTCAGCAATAGTTTCCTCTACTTCCCTGCTTATTTCATTTGGTGAAGGAAGGAACTCTCCTGGATTCCGTTTCGCATCCTGATCTGCTCTTGATTTCATTGACCAGTTGTACTCATAGAACCATTTATCCATCTCTCCGGCAACCTCACCTCTAGACCCCTTTAAGTATTGTGATCCAAATCCCTGGAATTCAGCAATTAATGAACCATCCTCGTTATAAATCCAAAGATCTCCGGTGGCCTCATTAGCCGACCATTGAGTTAACTTCGCATAAACCTGAAGTTTGTAGGAGTTCGCATAGCCATGCCACTTGATTCTATCAATATGACGAGGGATATAAACCCCCATCTTCTCTGCGATGTCATTTTGCATTCCGAAAATTCCGAACATCGTCTGGAAACAGCTATCCAAAACACCCGGGTGGATGTTGAATTGGAAAAACTCATCCTTGATGCTGTCATGCACTTCAATTTCTGAATAAGACTCCCATTCAGTTTCGGATCTCCATAAATTCGAAATCGCTCTAAAGCTAGGCCCTAAGTACAGACCTGACTCGAGTAGCTCGTCGTGCAATGGTTTTACCGGAACTTCAACGGTAATTCTCTTTTTGGCAGCTTCCAGGTCTATTTCAACCGAATTGAACTGATCGCCAATGTGATTGATCTTACCGTTTGAACTCATCGTCCAGTCCGCATCCTTGTTTCTAGCTTTGGAATACAGGTACCACTCTCCATTGTCGTGTGAAATGTCGATTTGGATTTCAGGAGGTTCTCCCTGATCCGGTAGGAACAAGGCTCCTTCGAAGTTTACATCTTCTACAAATCCGAATTTCTCACCAAATGAAGCTCTTGCAGCACCGGCTATTAAATCCATGTGCCCTGCACCGGGATAAACGATAGGTCCCTGAACTTTGTGATCTTCGATATACGGATAGGTTCTTCTATCCAAATCAACTTCCCAAATAATATTGTGATCCTCTCTTCCTGAAACAACAGATTTCTTCAAGTGTGGATGATGAGGAATGGTTCCAAGTCGTGCTTTACGCCCGTCTTCGGATTCGAGCCAATAGGACTCCTCCTGCCATCTGTAGCGAGGAAGGTCAATCGTATTTCCGACCTTTCCATAGTATCTTTCCCAATCAACTTCAACGCCAAAAGTATGGAGTTTGGAAAGTGCGGATAGGAAGTGTTTTTTCTCATCTTCTTTTCTTCGTAATGAAGCAAGAACGAGGCCTTTTACTTTGTTCGCAGTCAATAAATCATTGATTCCGATTGCATGAATAGGGTGTGGTCCCAACTCGATAAACGTATCGAATCCATCATTGATCTGTGCTGAAATCGCATCTGTAAATAAAACAGCTTCTCTAACGTTTCGGAACCAGTAATTTGGATCTAATTCCTCACCCGGTACAATTTTCCCTTCAACTGTTGAGTAGAACGGTATTTTTGATTTTGACGGTTTCCAATCTTTTCCTAATGATTCAAGAAGTTCTTCCTTCAAAGGCTCCATGTGATGTGAGTGGAAAGGAACATTTACCACCAGGATTCTGTGGAATATGTCTTTCTCATTCATTTCCTCTGCAATCGCTTCGATTACGTCGGTATCACCTGACAGTGAAACCATTTCCGGTCCATTTACGGCACCGATAGAAACTTGTGCCTCCCTTCCTTTGATAATTTCTCGTGCTTTCTCCACGGAAACTCCAATTGCCAACATTCGACCTTTGTCGGTTGCTTTAAACTGTACCCTGGATCTGTGGAAAATTAATTTCACAGCCTGCTCCAGCGTCAATGATCCTGAAGCGTATCCGGCTCCTACCTCACCAATTGAGTGACCAACAACCGCCTGAGGCTCAATTCCTTTTGCTTTCCACATTTCGTAGAGGGCGATTTGAACCGCAAAGATTGAGGGTTGTGCAATGTTGGTATCAGAAATTCTTGAATCCTTTTCAGATTTCGTCAATTCTTCAAGAAGAGACCAATCGGCATGAACGGCAAGCATTTTGTCAAGTTTGTGAATCCATTCTTTAAACAATTCTTCCGTTTCCAATAACTGACGACCCATCGCCCACCATTGTGGACCTTGTCCTGAGAATACGAAAACAACTTTGTCTTTTACCTCATTGGCAGATCCTGTGGCTACCTCGTTAATCGTTTCCCCATCCAGGTATGTTTGAATGTTGTCTGCAATTTCTTCTTTTGTCTTTCCAACGATAGCCAGACGTTTCTCATGGTGAGTCCTTCTGTTCGCCATTGCAGCACAGATGTCAACGATGCTTTCAGAATTGTCTTTATCATTGAGATACTCAATATAATCTTGAGCCATTGCATCCAATGCTTGATCATCTCTTGCGGAGATTGTTGCAATCATCGGTCCTGTAATATCATTTGCCTTAAGCGTTGTATTGCCATCATACGCTTGAAGCACAGCGTGTACATTCGCGCCACCAAATCCAAAAGAGTTTACACCTCCATAACGTGGTTTACCGTTGGTCTCCCACGGAATTACTTCGGTAGGCACCTTTAATTTCAAGGTTTCAAATGGAATATTTGGATTTCCTTTCTTGAAATGAATATTTGGTGGAATCTGTTTGTTATACATGGCCATCGCCAGTTTGGTGATTCCAGCCATACCTGATGCAGGCTCCAAGTGGCCGATGTTGGATTTAATTGATCCCATGTAACAGAAATCTTTACGATCAGTTCCGATAACCTTGCCAATTGAGTTAGACTCGATAGGATCTCCAACAAATGTTCCTGTTCCGTGAGCCTCTACAAAGGTCACGTCATGTGGGTCAATTCCGGCATCTTCATACGCCTCTGCCAATAATATTTGTTGGGCATCTCCATTTGGAACAGAAATACCCTTTGTCTGACCATCCTGATTCACGGCGGTACCAAGAACTGTTGCATAAATTTTATCTCCGTCTTCTTCCGCCTTTGAAAGTGGCTTGATCACCATCACTCCGGCGCCTTCTGATCGAACATATCCATTTCCTCTTTCATCAAAAGAGAAACACGTTCCGTCAGGCGAAAGGAATCCACCTTTGGAGAACCCCATTTGCGGTTCAGGTTTCAGAATTGAGTTTACCCCACAAACCAAGGCCATATCTGCATCACCGTACCAAATTGCACGAGAAGCGACATGAAGTGCATTTAGAGAAGATGAGCAAGCAGTATCAATTGCCAAAGAGACACTTTTGAGGTTGAAACAATACGAAATTCTGTTAGCAGCAATTGAAAGTGCCCCACCAACATTTGTGTGAGAACCAATATTGACTCTTTCACCCGGAGTATTTTGAATGTCTCCATAATCGTGAGCGGATATCCCTACCAAACATGCAATTTTAGAACCACTTACATCGGCTAAATCCAAACCGGCATCCTCAAACGCTTCGAAAGTTGTTTGTAACAATATTCGTTGCTGAACATCCATTCGCGTCGCTTCCAAAGGCGAGATACCAAAAAATCCTGCATCGAACATGTCGATACGGTTAATGAACCCACCTCTTTTCACACTGATCTTCCCTGCTCTTCTCCACTCAGGAGCGAACATTGAATTCATATCCCAACGGTCAGCCGGAATTGGACCAAGTGCATCTACTTTGTTGCAGATCATGTCCCAAAACTGTTGGGGTGAGTTTGCATCTCCAGGGTAGCGACATCCTATTCCGATTATCGCCAAAGGTTCCTTCTTCTTTGAACTACTCATCTACTTTTCAGTTTATTATTGGTTAGGTTTACTATATCTAGGGAGGTTGGGAGGTAATTTCCGCTTTGACTTTGGGAAATAAAAAAAGTGTCTAACGTACACCGGCTCCTCTTCTCCATTTTCGTTATAAAAATCTTCCAGAAAATCATTAAAAACTTTTCTCCCGCTTTGGGCCTGCAATTTAGCGTTTTCCGTGATATCCACAAATTCTATAGTCACATTTCTTTTGGGGCAAAAAAATATAAAATTGGCAAACCAATAGAATATTCCTTTAAGGTAGGTTGGTAAAAATTTTGGTTGCTTTCCTTTCCATGCTTTTGACCACATGGTTCCCCACAATCCCTTTACTCTACAACCTATTACCAATACATCTTCAGAGAGTCCGGAAACGATCACGTGGGCCGCTTGCTTATTCTTTATTTTTTCAAATCCGCCATCAGCTAATTCACCCGAGGGATAGACAACACAACTGCGCTTTTTCTCCAAGGCATCATTCACCCCGGAAAAGATGTTTTTCATCACGTTTGGATCTCTGTTTCCTTTGCGTAAATCGGCAACTGAAACAGCTTCCCATTTACGCATTATCCATCCAATAAACGGAATCTTAAAAAATCGTTCTGATACGACCGGAACAATCCAGGTGTATTTAGTCGCGTAAGTAGCGATCATTTGCGGATCGATGTGCGAAACATGATTTGGGAGTATGAGTTTTCCATTGGGGGTCTTGATCAAGTCAAGTCCTTCGATAGACACCCTGTACCTTCTGGACAGGATAAAAGTGTAAAGTACTCTTAGAAACCCCATACGCAATGCTGATTCTAATTTTTCCTCTTTCCCCTCACGCTGCGCAGGGCAGGAAAAAAAGAAGCACAAAAGTACTCCTAAAATTTTAATTCCAACTGGGCTAATCAACTAATTTTCACAAGTTATGAACAGTCGATCTGTGGTGACCCAACCACTATTCCTGTAGACGTTCTCATTAAAAAGAACTTACTATCCAAAATTACCGTGATCCGGTTGTCATCCTGAACGTCAACCATACATTGGGTTCGAATACATTAATCACGAAATCTCATTATGAATTAATTATTATATTTCGACTTCGCCAAAAATGCTAAGGCGATAAAAATTGAACCTATGAAAAAGTTTTTATTATTTGCAGCGACCGCTCTATTCTTGATTTCCTGTGGCGGAGAAGCTGAAGAAGCAACTGACGAAACGACTGATGACACAGATTCGATGGAAGTCGCTGAGGAAATTGTAGTTCCACCAACCCCCACGGAATTAGCACTTGGAAATTGGGTTTCTGACCCTGATGCCCGAGCCTTGGCCTGGGAGGAAGAGCAGGATGTAGTACTTACGGATGATGAAAAGGCACAGATGGCTGAAATGTTCTCAGGAATGTTTCTTGATTTGAATGAAAACCAAACGTATGAGATGGGAGGAATGATCAGGGAGGAAATGAATGGAACGGGATTATGGGAAATGGACGATGCCGGAACTAGCTTGACGTTGACCCCGGATGAGGGGGATGTAATGGACTGCGTCCTTGGACTTCAATCTGAAGATTTATTGCAGTTTCAATATGTAAAAACGGATGGTGGTAGTACCCAGACAACTAATTTTGAGTACAAAAGAAAGTAGCTAAGTCTTAATCACCTTCTTGGTTATTAGGACCTCGGAACTATCCCGAATTATTAGAAAATAAATTCCTTTTTTTTCGGGCAGTTCAATTTCTGTCTGGTCAGCATTCAATCGTTTTGAATCAACTTTAATCCCGACTGAATTAAAGATTGTAACTTCCTGAATTCCATTCCCTTGAATAAAAATGGTTCCATGAGATGGGTTCGGATAGATAGTTATACCGCTTAACGCA
>CAZCAD010000153.1:0-7455 GCA_964496525.1 uncultured Flavobacteriales bacterium
AAATTTTGCCTTGAAAAAGAACAGAATAACCGCCCCGATTCTGCATCATTTATTTATGAACAGACCCTTATTTCGCGGAACAAAAGCTTCTCAGTGAAACTCATTTTTCTCTGTAACTCTCCTCCTTCGGGATATAGCTTAAAACTCCGGAGCTTAGTTTGCTATCTTTAGCCGTCGAACTCTGCTGAGATGTCTGCTGAAACTACCAATCGAAACGTTCTGATCCTGAAGAAAGCTGTTTTCTGGATCGCTCCTCTTCTATCAATTTTAATCCTCCTGTTTGCTGATCTCGATCCCGAACATCCCGAAACAACTTATACACTTGCTATTGCAGTTCTCATGGCCTTGTGGTGGATGACCGAAGTTATTCCACTTGCCATCACCTCCCTTCTACCCATCGTCCTTTTTCCAATTCTTGGAATTATGGACGGAAAGGATGTTTCTGCCACTTATTTCAACCATATTATTTTTCTTTTTATCGGTGGATTCCTGGTCGCCCTGGCTATCGAAAAGTGGGATTTACATAAACGCATCGCCCTTCGAATTTTGAATGTGGTTGGCTCAAGCCCGGCGAAAATAATGCTTGGCTTTATGCTTGCCACGGCCTTCTTATCAATGTGGATCTCGAACACCGCCACAACGATGATGATGGTCCCGATTCTAATTTCCATAATTGTAAAATTAGAAGAGGTCAACGGAAGAGAGAAAATTAGTCGATATGCCGTGGGAATGTTAATCGCTGTGGCCTATAGCTCATCCATCGGCGGCATTTCAACCTTAGTTGGAACAGCTCCAAACCTCAGCTTTGTCAGAATATTGGAGACGCAATTTCCAAATGTGCCCGAAATCAATTTCGCGAACTGGTTCATTTATGCGATTCCGATTACAATCATCATGTTTGTTCTTCTTTATGTTTATCTGAACTTTCTGTTTGTTCGAAAAAAAACGGATTGGAAAAACATCAGCAAAGATGAATTGCAAAGTGAATATAAGTCCTTGGGAAAAGCCTCGCGTGAAGAAATCATTCTGATGATTGCTTTTGTCAGTATGGCCGTTCTCTGGTTTACCCGATCTGATATACAAGTCGGTTCTTTACACATCCGGGGTTGGTCAAATTTATTCTCAAATCCCGATTACTTTAATGATGGTACCGTTGCCATTTTCGTGGCGACTATCCTCTTTCTGATCCCATCCAAAAATCGCAAGTCCGAAATGTTAATGGATTGGAAAACGGCAAGCAAAATTCCTTGGGGGATTATTTTATTATTCGGCGGTGGCTTTGCACTCGCGGCAGGGTTTAAGGAGTCGGGGCTTTCAATGTGGTTTGGTGAGCAGCTCTTGTTTCTCAAAGGAGTTCATCCGCTCATCTTGATTTTGTGTATCACCTTTTTGATCACATTCTTAACGGAGCTTACCTCTAATACGGCGACGGTCGAAACGTTTCTGCCCATACTCGCCGGCTTGGCCATGAGCATTGAAAGTAACCCCCTCTTATTCATGATTCCTGCTACAATTGCAGGTTCTATGGCCTTTATGCTGCCCGTTGCCACACCCCCCAATGCTATCGTTTTTGGAACAAAACGACTGCGCGTCGCGCAGATGGCCAAGACCGGCCTGGTCTTAAACCTCATGGCGATAGTGGTTATTACCTTCGTCTCATACTACTACGGCACAGATATAAGGGATGTTGATCCGAATATCTATCCGGATTGGGCTGCTGAAACACCTGAATTCCAAAGACCGGCTCAATTACCACCCTAATACTTAAGGAAATTCTCTCGCGCTTTTACTTGATCCTCGGATCGAACAATCAATAGATAAGTTCCGCTAGATAAGCCATCCAAGTTTAAACTTACCTCAGTAAAATATTGGAACTGCCTGGCCAATACCAAACGTCCCAGCTGATCGTAAATTATGATGTCAAACTTCACATAACTCTCCCCTAAACGTAGGCTGAGTGTTTCTTTTGCAGGATTTGGATAGATTAAAATTTGATCGGTCTCGGACTCAACTTCCGTTATACCTGAAGCTGTCACCGTCCTCCATACTTGTCCTCCGGCACCATAATTGGGCCCTCCAAAATATTCTTTGCCTTTAAAACCAATCACACAAGCATTTTGGCCATCATTATTTGGATTTCCAAATCCATCCGTATTCGATCGATACCAATCCATTCCGTTTTCGGAATACCAGACCGGCGAACCCAGTGAAATGCTGGTGTCTGTATACCCGGTTACCCATAACTTCCCAAAAGATTCACGCAAACTTCTTAACTCATTCACGGTGTCTGCTTTTCCAAAAGCATCTGTTGTCACGGCCTGCCAACTCACTCCATTATCCGTTCTGTACATATGACTTCCCGTCATATTTGTGGTTGTCACATACATTCTATTCTCAAACACTTCAATGGACGATAAAACGAAATTTGTTCCTCCAAATCCTTCTCCAACTCCAACATTTTTGGTAAATGTTGTGCCATCAACTGATTGCCAGAGTTCACCCCCCGCATCGGTTCCAAAATAAATCGTATCTCCCCAAACTTCGAAGTAACTAATAATTGTAACCGCTGAATCAAATGTTGAGAACTCTACCAACATATCCCAATTCCCCGGAACGACGTTTGATATCGGGCATCTCAAAACCGCGGCCGGTTCCGTCCCTCCGTGAGATCCCATTCCGGCATAAATGTATGGTTCGCCATCTGCAGGACCTTGAAAAACCATCATGTGAGGCGAGGTTCCGGATCTGCCCGCCTTACCAAAACCACGCTCACATATTGAATCCCATACTACGCCCTTAGCAGATCGATAAATAATTCCACCCAAAGCTCCATTACCTGTGCCGCACCAAATGTAATCGGCGCTTATTCCGAAAGCATGAATACTTTTATCAAAAGTTAGTGGTGGATCAAATGACGTTACTTGTGTCCAGTCTCCTGCATCACCGCTACCCGATCTCCAGAGTTTTGCTAAACCCGGTCCTGCCGCCGATGTAGCGACATAAAGAGTATCGTTAAACACCTCCATTTCAGGAACCGTGTTCTGAGGAGTCAATGTAAAACCGTCCTGCGTAATAGCTTCCCAAACATATAATTGTGCGGTAGCGTTAAGACTAATTACAAAAATGAAGGTTAAAGTTGTTTTCATGAATGTTCGCTTTGCTACTCAGACGGTCAAGATTTGAATTGGTTTAATCGACCGAAAAAATTTAGACAGAATTGTTATCTTGTATAAAGTTTATTAAAAGGAGAATGAAAAGAAGATTAATCTTATTAATTGTAGCTGTACTTCCTCTGATTGCCGGTTGTGGAGCCTCCGAGAAAGCCGGTGAGGGAGAGAAGGCTATTATTGTCATGAATGAATCCGATTTACCTAAATATGCAGGAATATTAATCAAGATTAAAGGTGAAGTTTACAATACAAAGATTCCGCAAATTATTGGTGTAGATATCGAATCCGAAGATCCCGATTTGAGAGGGAAAAAGGCGATGGCAACCGGAATGCTGGAAAAATGGGTAGTCGAAGAAAAAGATGTCGATCCTTATAGTGCCAATCGGGGTGCAGGGACATTTTATCGATTAAAAGACCCGGTAACAGGCTCTACTGTGCAGGTGCAGGCTGCAAATTAGTGTAGTGTCCCTGGCTTTGAAAAAAAATCCTCGCTTAAATAATGTTAAAGAAAAATTAGCCAAACTGTAATTTCATTTCCTTTGGGATATGAGATTTCTCATTTTCGCCCTTTTTCTAGGTTTTGGTTCTGCTCATTGTCAGTCCCGCGATTTAATTCGGACTGATAGCGCTATAGCAGCGATTAACCAACCGATTCCTGTTGCATCGGTTACCAAATTGTCACTTTCGGACGATTTAATTATCGGTTCGTGGGTATACCACGACATGAAGGAACTTCCCGACCTAATTAAAAATGGAATTGAAAAAAACAATGAGGAACTTGAATTTAAATTTTTCACTGGACATAAAATGATGTGGATAGACGGGAGTGACACGGCATATATGTATTGGAAGGTGGTCCAGCCACACTACAGTCGAACACAGAAACTGCTCCTGATATACCAGCCAATTGGAGACAATCTTTTACACCCGCATCCTGCGACTTTAACGATTCTTAAAATCAAGAAAAAAAAATTTATCTTTCAAATGACTTATGATGCGGTCGAAGAACTAAAAGAGCCTTTTACAGTCATCTTTAAACGGAAGTCCTGATTATTCTCTCTTCGGTCTCGCCCTTGTTACTTTAATATCATCCTGAATTACCTTATTATTAAGAACCATCCCAATGAACAAATTATTCATTCTTATCGCAACTTTCGGTCTGGGCATACCGACTGTAAAATGTCAGGAGTCCATTTTGGTAAAAAAGGAATTAATAACGAACCTCCATTCATTACCAATCAAGAATGTGCTTTATTCAAACCCGGATTCGGCTATCCTAAGGCTTCATTTTGCTTTCATCGATAGCGTTAATCTCTACGCGATTACATATTTAAGCGATGGGCTAAAGGTTCACGGTTATATAGCATCTCCAAAGCAGGAGGGAGAGTATCCGGCGATTATCTTTAATCGTGGCGGTAATAGAGATTTTGGCGTCATTAACATCGGAATGGCCGCGATGGCATTTGGCCAAATAGCAAAAGACGGATACGTCGTAATTGCAAGTCAATATAGAGGAAATGCCGGAGGAGAGGGAAAGGAAGAATTTGGAGGTGATGACGTGAATGATGTTATACGATTAATTGATGTTTTGGACGGTTTGGACAATGTTGACAAGGATAAAATTGGAATGTTTGGCATGAGCAGGGGAGGATTAATGACACTTAGTGCTCTCTGCAAAACGGACAGAATAAAAGCGGCAGCTATGACAGGTGGATTATCTGACACCAAACATTTTGCTGAAGATCGACCCGAAATGGACACAGACGTTCTCGCAGAAATGATTCCGAACTACGAAGAAAACAAAGAAGCTGAGCTTGAAAAAAGATCACCTGTTCAATGGGTCGATAAAATGCCCAAAAATGTTCCAATTTTACTCATGCACGGAACGTGCGATTGGCGAGTAAAGCCATCCCAGTCTCTTCGATTGGCCTTGGAATTTGACAAGTATCGAATTCCTTACAGACTAATCATGTATGAAGGGTCTGATCATGGGATAAATGAACATAGCGATGAATGGCGAGGGGAATTAATGTCATGGTTTGACCGATATCTTAAAAATAATGAGGCCCTTCCAAATATGGAATTTCATGGTAAATAATGATTCAGCTTTCAGCAGTCGGCTTCAGCTTAGGGATGTGTAGGAAATAAATGCCCGTTTTGGCTCGTTCTCTCGCCCTTTTACTGCTCCAGAAAAAAGTTCAAATAACCCTGCTATTCTCATCTTTTTTTGGATTGTAAAAGGACAAGATAATTTCGCCAATTCCACTCAACTTATTCCCTACCCATCCCTTAGCATAGAAAAAGCTCATAGCAGATAACTGTCGGCTGAGAGCTTTAGGCTATCTTTAGTTCCATTATCCAATCTCCATGGACAAAAGAGAATTTCTTAAAAATAGCGTCTTAGCAGGCTTGGGCGTTTCACTCGCTTTTGATGGTCTTGCAAAAAAAATGCAATCTGTTGAACACATTTCTCCTCTCCTTTTAGCTGAAGACGATGATTTCTGGACCGGTATCCGGGGAGGATATCAGCTCAAAGATGATTATGTTAATCTTGAAAATGGCTACTACTGCATCATGCCTGATGAAGTGATGAATGCGACCCTCGAACACTTGAAGGAAATCAATTTGCAGGGCTCATATTACATGCGTAAGCTAAATGCGGATAAGAAAATTGAGGTTCGAAAAAAACTTGCGGAACTCGCTGAATGCTCGGTAGAGGAATTAGTCGTTACCAGAAATGCGACTGAATCACTGGATTTGGTTATCGGCGGAATTCGATGGAATAAAGGTGACGAAGCTATTAGTGCTGAACAGGATTATGGTTCCATGCTCGATATGTTTAGACTTCAAGCCGAACGGTTTGGTATTGTCAATAAACGAATCATGATTCCGAATGATCCCAAAACAGACGATGAAATAGTAAAACTGTACGAAGATCAAATCACTGACAGAACAAGGCTGTTAATGGTCTGCCACATGGTCAATATCACAGGTCAGGTACTGCCTGTCAGAAAAATATGTGATATGTCGCATCGGCATGGAGTGGAGGTTATGGTTGACGGAGCACACAGCTTTGCACATGTCAGCTCATCAGTCAAAGAATTGGACTGCGATTATTACGGCACCAGCCTTCATAAGTGGTTAAGTGCTCCGCTCGGAACCGGGATGCTCTATGTAAAGAAAGAAAAAATCAAATCCTTATGGCCCATCTTTGCAGAAGTGGCAAAGAAAGAAGAGGACGATATTCTGCGATTAAATCATACAGGGACCAGACCGGTTTATACGGACTTAGGAATTCTAAATGCCATGACGTATTTTGAAATGATCGGGGCCAAAAGAAAAGAAGAGCGGCTGCGGTTTATCCAACGATATTGGAGCGATAAGGTCCGCGGTCTGCCAAAAATTGTGGTAAATACACCAACAGACCCTCAGAGATCATGTGCAATTGCAAATGTAGGCGTTGAACGAATTGAACCGAAACAATTGGCAATTCATTTAATGAAGCACTACAAAATTTGGACTGTAGCCATTGACCGTCCGGGTGTTAAGGGTTGTCGAATAACTCCAAACATCTTTACTACGACCAGGGAATGTGATCAACTGGTAGCAGCACTGAAAGAAATTAGTGCTCAATAATTATTTTTTCTTCTTCCGCTTTTTCAGCTTCTCAACTTCAAAATTATCCATCAACCCTTGCCAGTCATTTTCTTTTTGAGAAGACAGCGAGACAGTTTCACTATAATCGAGTTTATTGATTTCAAGTACCTCAATTTTATTGTGCATAAAATTCTCTATTTCTTCCAAAAAATATTTCTCATCCTTTGCACAGAACGATATTGCGTCACCCCTATTCTTGCCTCTTCCTGTTCGCCCGATTCGATGAACGTAATTCTCCGCTTTATCAGGTAAATCATAGTTAATAACCATCTGAACATCCGGAATATCAATGCCTCTGGCACTCACATCGGTAGCGATTAGAACTTTCAATTTTCCTGATTTGAAGGCTTCCAACGTTTCTTCCCTTTCATCCTGATTTCTTCCGCCATGAATACTGTCACTTTCAATATTTACTCTGGTCATTGCTGCCTTCACCCGTTCCGCCCTCACTTTTGTTCGAACAAACACCAATATCTTAGAATCGGGGTTCTCTTTAATCAAACGCTCAAGAAAAAAGCGTTTGTCATCCATTTCAACAAAAGCAAGACCATGATCCACATTTTTTGAAACCGGATCTTTTGGTGAAATCTGAATTCGTATCGGATTATTGACAATCGAATACGCCAAC
>CAZCAD010000154.1:0-7403 GCA_964496525.1 uncultured Flavobacteriales bacterium
ATGGACGAGTTCCAAACGCTCAAAATGCTGGGACTTGATGATAATAGAAACATACTATTCTATATCAACCCTTTTAGCAAAGGAAGAATATTTGATCATAACGAAATCGAGAATTATTTGAGGAGTCTCAATCTTCCATTGCAAAATAACTACTTTGAGCCGTGTTCGAATTCCGACATACTGAAGCGTATGCTCACCAACCTTTCCTATGCCTATGGCAAAGAGGGAGAAATGGATCGGGTAAACCAGCTGAAAGAGCTTCAGCAGGCGCTGTCCTAAGTATATTTCTATCACTTATATTCTTAGCGATGAATGTCTCAGTATTGGGGCAAAAGGAATCCACAATCTATAAGAAAGATGTGATCAAAGGAGGAATCTCTCCGAAATCAGTTGTATCAAGCGGAACAGGCGTATTTGCCGCGCAAAACATGATGTATCGCCACTCTGTTACGCTTTACGACGAATCAGGGCGTCTGATCGCGAAGATCAAGGATAATGTGAACCTGGAAGACTTCGGTTTTGAAGGGTATAAGTCCAAAAATTATCTGGGCGGACCGGTTGAAGCCGTTTTTAGCGGAAGAGGTCGATACTTGTGGGTGTCACAATATTCAATGATCGGGAAAGAGTTTAAAAATCCCGGATGTGATGCCTGTACTGGAAAATCCTATGATCCCAGCTTTGTGTATAAGATCAATACGATCACCAGGGAAGTTGAAAATGTCATCGAAGTTGGTGCCGTTCCAAAGTTTATGGCCATTACCGCCGATGAATCCAAGATCCTGGTCACGAACTGGAGCAGTTCAGATGTCTCCATTATCGATGTTAATGAAGAAAAAGAGATTAGAAGAATTGAAGTAGGTTCGCATCCGAGAGGAATTGCCATTAAAAGTGATGGTAGCGAGGCTTTTGTAACAATAATGGGTTCAACAAAGATTGCCAGAATCAACCTGTCAAACTTCGAAACCACATATATAACAGATGTTGGAAAGGCTCCAAGACATCTTGCTTTGTCCTCGGACGACAAAACTCTTTATTGCTCTGTTAATTCAAGTAATAAGGTGGTCAAGATCAATTTGGAGGATAACGGCAGGCAAGTGTGTTATACGAATTCCGGACCCAGATCGATGGTCTTGTCTGATGACCAAAGATTCCTTTATGTTGTCAACTATTTTTCCAATACATTCACTAAAATTCAAACTGATAGCATGATCGTAAAAGAGGTGGTTAAAACTTCTAAACATCCCATTGGAATTTGTGGAAATTGGGATACGGGCGAAATTTGGGTGGCATGCTATTCCGGAAGCATCGAAATCTTCCGGGATTTTGAATTAAAGGCTGCTGAAGACGATCATTTATTGGCCTTGAACGGAGGACTGAAAGAATGGCTTAATTTAACTAATACTAAATCTGTAAGTAATTTAGAATCAGAAGATAATATAAATTTATCTAAAGATATAAATGAAGAAAGAGTTTCGATTCATTCAGTGGATTCGAAACGATCTGAAGCCAAAAATAACGTAGCTGATTCGCAGATCGAATCTCGTCAAAATTCAGCTCACTTAAGCTCTTTAAACTATGGTCTTTTTGAAAAGAGAAAATTGAAAAAGGCGAAGGTAATTGATGTCTATAAACAAGAGGAGGAGGCGATGAAAAGTTATGCCGAAATTGAGCGTAAGGCGGCAATGGAAAAATCCGAGTTTGAGCGAAATCAGAACGATGAAAATTACCTGCCCGAGACAAGGGCAAATTACGCTCCTATCAAGAAAATTGATTTTCTTGCACTCAAGCAAGAGTCTGATCGAAATAGAGAGCTTTTAGCACTTGAAGAATCTAAAAAAGAACTTGAAAAAATCAATATTGAAGAAGATTCTGACTTAGCAGGTGAACAAATCCTTGAAAATGCAGAGATAATTCCTGAGCTAACAGAAGAAAAGCCGACAAAAACAGAAGCCACCAAAGTTGCCGTAAACAGCAGCGGACCAAGGACACTGGCTTCAGCGAATAAAGCGAGTGTCGGAATGGTATCTAAGTCCTCGCACGTTAAACAGGTGGACAAGTTTAATCCCGAAGGTTGCAAATTTCATGTAATTGTCGGCAGTTTCGCTGAAAAAGCAAATGCCGAAAAGTTGCTGACTGATATGAAAACAAAAGGCTATCCGGCTCAGATTATAGTCGGTAATAGTCTCACCTATGTTTCAGCACAATGTTACACGACCAGTGCCAATGCATCCCATGGCATGAAGGACATCCAGGAAGAAGTTGGAATTTCGGGATGGGTCCTCGAACGTTAGGCTTCCCTAACCTAATTTAGCAAAATTATATTGATGGAGAATTATTCCACAAGCGATTGCCACATTCAGTGATTCTGTTTTACCAATCGACTTTATCGTGATTTTATCGTCAATTAAATTCTTATCAATGCTATGAGAACCACGCGATTCGTTTCCCATGATTAATGTCGTCTTTTCAGCAAAGGTAGTAGATTCAACAGCTGATCCGTCCATATCTGCCAACAATATTTGGAAGCCGTTGCTCTTCAATTCTGCACAAACCGAATTTAGATCAGTTCGATGATAGGCAATTCGAAAAATCGCCCCCATTGAAGACTGTATTACCTTTGGATTGAACAATTCGGCAGATTCTTTGGAAGCAATAATGTCCGTAAGTCCGAACCATTCCGCAGTTCTCAAAATCGTTCCTAAATTACCAGGGTCACTTACCCCATCCAGTAAGAGTACGAACTTACTATCAGTCAAAATTAATTCAGTTTTTACAGGAATCTTAACTGTAGCAAGAACTTCATTCGGATGGCGATGTGCCGATATCCGCTCCAATTCTTTTTGTGAAATTTGAGTATGAAGAGGCGGTGTTAATTGTTCAGCGAACCAACTTTCGACCCCATAGATTCGCTCAATTTCGAATTTTTTTTGATTCAGCAATTCAGCGACCATCTTTGGCCCTTCTACGATAAAAAGACCCTCCTCATCCCGGTACTTTTTTTGTTGGAGTGAACTTAGGAATTTTATTTCATTTTTTGAGAGCGACATAGCGCTATTCGCTTATTTTTGCAAAGATACTCTTTTATGCACCATCACTGGCCTGTGAATATATTTTTTGGAATTTGCGTCCTTTTAATTGCTGGATGCAGGCAGTCGAAATATATAGCTGCGGATTCTTACCTCCTTGATAAAAATGAAGTGGAGTTCAGGGTTGAGAAGAAAGGTGAGTTCGATACCACAGGTGGCCACAATATCCTGAATTCAGCCGAAATGGAGGAATTCATTCGCCCTGTAGCAAATCGGAAAGTACGGCTGTGGGTGTTTAATCGGGTAGACACTCTTAAACACAGCGAACAAGTCAAAAAGAAAAAGAAAAAGTTCGTTGCTAAGAATATCAAGAGAGCTGACAAAGAGGATCGTATTAATGGCGAGAGGATTGCCAAAGCTCGTTTAAGGGGTAATGAATATTACAAACCCAAAAGGATTAGGCAAAAAACACCCAAGTTAGGTTGGCGGGAATATGTTCGGACTAAATGGGGAGAGCCCCCCACAGAACTTGACACAGCTAAAGTTAACAAGTCGCAAAGTCAGTTAGAAATTTATCTCAGGAAAAGAGGTTATCGGAATGGAAAAGTGGAACATACCATTACCTATGATGTGAACAAACAAAAAGCGGTCGTCTCTTATCTCGTTAGTGCCGGACAGCCCTATTTGATAAACGCAATAACTTTCGATACTATCTACAGAAATAAGCAGTTTATCAGACTGTACGATCGGATGAATGGGGAAGAGGGTTATATTCTTCAAGCAGGAGACCTTCTGGATGAAGATAAGTTGGATGAAGAACGAACCCGATTTGCAGCCTATTGCAGAGATAATGCTTATTTCGGGTTTAATAAAAAGTACATCAACTTCGAAGTTGACACGACCATGGGTGATTATCAGGCGGTGATCAAAATCCTAATCAAACAGAAGACGATACCGCATCCACGGGATTCTACTAAAACAGCCATTTTACCGCACCGGACATACAAAGTAAAGAATGTGACTTTTTATCTCCATAACCCGGATTCCCTGTCCTTTGGAAAAAAATACCCTGATTTCCTTCACCGATGTGCAAAAAAAGGAGTAGAACCGATAGTTAATAAAGTCTATAGCTTGCTGGATACTATTTTTATAGAAGGAAAGGGAACTTTTATCTATAACTACGTACCCTTCTTGAAACCTGATTTATTGGATAATCAAAACTTTTTGGAGATAACGAATTCGAAAATTACCCGATTTTATAAGGAGTACTATATAGAACGCACCTACCGAACGATGAATAAATTAGGCGTATTTGCGACAATTACAGCTGACGTCAAAATCGATCCGGAATATCCTATAGCCGATAGTGTGATCGTAACCTATCATCTGGTGCCGTCGAAAAGACAAAGCTTTTTACTGGAGCCTCGAACAACCAATACGAATGGTGTTCTTGGCCTTTCAGGTGCTATTACTTATACCAACAAGAATTGTTTTAGAGGGGCACAGCGATTGGAAACCTCAATAATTGGTGGAATTGAGGCTCAACCGGCAATATTTGGTGATACGGCGAGCAGGTTCATCGACCGTATCAACACTTTCGAAATAGGCCCGACACTTTCACTTACCTTTCCCAAACTCGTTCCAATGGGTAAGAAGCTCCAAAGCAAGCTTTCAAAAAGATTGTATCCCTCGACGGTATATAAATCAGCTGTTAACATTCAAAAAAGGGCAGAATTTCTTAGAGTTAAAGGATCGTTTACTTACAATTGGAATTTCAAAGAAGGAAAAACCAGGGAATGGAAAATCAGCTTAATTGACCTGAATTTTATCACTTTGAGTGATGATTCGGCCTTCCAACAAAGCCTAATTAATTTAAATGATCCATTCCTAATCAATTCCTATTCAGACCACTTGACCACCTCCTTTTCCATCAACTGGCATTTCAATAATTTGAATTCAAATCGGCGCTTAAAAAAACAGAGCAAACACATTCATGATATAGATATAAAAGCCATGTCTTCCGGGGCAGTTCTTTATGCAACTCAAATAGGTAAAAAAGATACCACTGCCGAAGGTTTAAGATCGATTCGCGGAGTTCCTTTTACAACCTTCTTAAAGTTTGATATTCAATACATCATTAATCAGCATATTAGCAAGAGACGGAATTTGGCCTACCGTATCATAATTGGAGCCGGACATCCTTATATCAACTCTCCTTCATTGCCCTATGAGTATAGTTTCTTTGCCGGAGGATCAAACGACATCCGCGCCTTTCCTGCCAGAACGATGGCACCGGGCGGTACGCAGAAATATCTTGATCCCAATCTCACACTCACGCAGATAGGAGACATGAGACTGGAGGCAAATATCGAGTATCGATTTAAAGTGACAAGCCTGATTGAGTTAGGATTCTTTGTAGATGCCGGAAATATATGGGTAATCCAACCAAAAACTGCTACCAAGAATCTCGCCGCATTCCGATGGAACGGATTTTATCTGCAAATCGCCATAGGCGCAGGAATTGGAATTAGGGCTGACTTAGATTTCCTGGTCATCCGTTTGGACGCTTCATGGCCTATACACAACCCTTACCTTCCGGCCACTGAAAAATGGATTTTCGATCAGTTAAAAGATGATTTTAGGGGCTATTTAACCGATGCCGGAATTACCTGGCCGAAACCTCATAGAGTTAACTTTAGCTTCGGAATAGGATATCCTTTCTAGCGGCAATGAAATCTATTATCTACATATTTCTAATGTTGTTTTCGGTTGAGCTCAATGCACAGTTTACCGTTATCACCTTAAAAATTCCGAAAAAATCTAAATACCGCTATTCCCAGGTAGAGCCATCCATTTGCATTAATCCTGACAATACGGACGAGATAATTGCAGGTTCCGTCATGAACGATTACTACTATTCGACGGATGGCGGAAAAAACTGGAGATCAAAGTCGATTAAATGTAAGTGGGGAGTGCATGGCGATCCCTGCATGATCATTGACACTATGGGGCGATACTATTATTTCCATCTGTCTAATGTGAAGGATGGCGGACGCTTAATGGGTGGAATGATTTGCCAACGCTCAGATGTGATTGAAGGAAAGTTCAAACAAAAGCTGGCCGGACGAACAACGGTTGTCGGAAAATTCGATGATAAGGAATGGGCGGCTATTAATCCATATAACAATCACCTCTACATGTGTTGGACGCAGTTTGATGCTTATGACTCGGATATTCGAACGGATTTAAGTCACATCTTATTTTCCAAAAGTATTGATGGAGGTTTGACATGGTCATTCCCAAAACAAATTTCGGCAGTTCCGGGTGATTGCTTAGATGACGACCAAACGGTGGAAGGTGCCGTTCCCGCAGTTGGCCCAAATGGGGAAATATATGTCTGCTGGGCTCGAAACGACACACTTTGGTTCAATTATTCGATCAATGAAGGAGAAACCTGGATGAAATCAGAAAAGATGATTGCGAGACAGCCCCACGGATGGGTGATTAATATTCCGGGGATCTATCGATGCAATGGATTACCTATTACAGCTTGCGATCGATCAAATTCTGAAAATCGAGGAACTATTTATGTTAACTGGGGCGATCAACGAAATGGGATTGGCAATTCGGATATTTGGCTGATTAAATCGACTGATGGAGGAAAAAACTGGACTAAACCGAAAAAGGTCAATGATGACAATGGAAAAAAGCATCAGTTTTTGAGCTGGATGACGATTGATCAGAGCAACGGGAATCTCTATTTTGTTTTTTACGACCGACGAAATCATAAAGTCAGTAAAACGGATGTATTTCTGGCAAGATCCACAGATGGAGGAGAGACCTTTCAAAACTATAAAATCAGTGAATCGCCTTTTTTGCCGGATAAAAATATCTTCTTTGGAGATTATACCAATATTTCAGTTCATAATGGGATAATAAGACCCATTTGGACACGTTTAAATGAAGGAAAAATCAGTTTGCATGTTGCGCTGATCAACGATTCAGACCTTAAATAGATCTGCCCTGAAACTATCTGTAATCATAGTAAACTACAATGTCGAATTCTTCCTGGAGCAGTGTCTGAATTCGGTCGTTAAAGCCATGCAACACGTGGATGGAGAAATATTTGTAGTAGATAATCACTCAATCGACGGATCCGTTGAAATGGTTCGAGAAAAGTTCGCGAATGTTCACCTGATCGCCAACAAGGATAACAGGGGATTTTCTAAAGCGAATAACCAGGCTCTGGAATTGGCCAAAGGCGAATATCAACTCCTATTGAATCCGGACACCATTGTTGAGGAGATGACCTTTAAAGAAGTTGTGGATTTTATGGATGATCATCCCCTGGCCGGGGGGCTGGGGGTAAAAATGATA
>CAZCAD010000155.1:0-1170 GCA_964496525.1 uncultured Flavobacteriales bacterium
AAAAGGATATAGCGGTGTTGCTATTTTTTCGAAAACAGAACCGGATCACCTAGAGGTCGGTTTTGGAATCGCTAAGTACGACAGAGAGGGCAGGGTTTTGAGGGCCGATTATGGTGATTTCTCTGTTCTAAGTTGCTACTTCCCGTCAGGAACAAGTGGTGACGAAAGACAGGCTTTTAAGATGGAGTTTTTGGACGATTTTCAAACATACATTGACGACTTAAAAAAAAGTCGCCCGAATTTATTGATTTCGGGTGATGTCAATATATGCCATACGGAAATTGACATCCATAATCCGTTAAGAAATAAGGACACCTCAGGCTTTAAACCGGAAGAGCGACAATGGGTTACTGATTTTTTGGCCGGCGGATTTGTTGACAGTTTCCGACATTTAAATAAAGAACCACACAACTATACTTGGTGGTCATATCGTTCAGGAGCGCGTAATAAGAATCTGGGTTGGAGAATTGATTATCATCTGATTACCAACAGCCTGGAATCCAAATTACAGCGGTCAGTTATTTTGGCAGATGCAGTGCATTCTGACCACTGCCCGTCTTTAATTGAATTGGATGTGCCATTGTAATCGAACAATTGTCCCTTTTTAAACGTAAACGAATAAAGAAAACACACTGTTTTGTTTGAGCTAATTATAGGTGCTATTGGTTTTGGGCTATTACTGAGTGTAATGGTGGGTCCTGCCTTTTTCGTATTGATCGAAACCAGTCTTCTTAAAGGCATTAAATCTGCACTGTTTCTCGATCTGGGAGTTTTGATCTCAGATCTCATTTATGTTATCATCGCCTTTTTCTTTTTTTCTGAGGTTGCTGCCTTAATGGAAAGTGACAATCGCTACATTCTTAAAATAATAGGTGGTGGCTTTTTCATCTCTTTGGGCCTGGTGAATTTGTTGAAGAAGAAAGTTCCGTTTCCTAAAGGCAAGCTGATTATAAAACCGGAAGATTTAAAGGCGAGTAATTATGTCATGATGATCTTAAAAGGCTTTACGATCAACTTTCTTAATCCGGGCGTATTATTTTATTGGTTGACACTGATGTCCATTGTTCCGGAACCTCCTCCTGAACTGGGATTGAATCATGAACATCATCTATTAATTTACATCGCAATCATTTTATTGACCTTTTTCAGTGTCGACGTATTAAAAATCAT
>CAZCAD010000155.1:1187-7375 GCA_964496525.1 uncultured Flavobacteriales bacterium
CACTCCCAATTGGATGCGTGTCGTAAATTTGATACTGGGTATTATTCTCTTACTGTTTGGTGCGATGTTCCTCTTTCAAGGAATATTTGCCTTGTGGAGAGGGTAACGAAAGGTATAGCGTCGGTTATAAACGAAACCAAAACAATTAATGAAGTTCAACTACTTCTTTATATTCTGTGTACTGTTCAGCAATGTAGCCGTGGCTCAAAAAATAAAGCCTCGAATAGTGAAAAACTTCTGGGACTTTGATTATTCAGTTCTTCGAAGTGAGGGCTATTTATACGCAGATGATTTCAATGGGGAAACGACCTTGGAACATGGAGAATGGATGTACTGGGACCGCAACGGAACTTTGGAAGAGATTCGAAACTACAATAAAGGGGAACTGCATGGCAAAGTCATTCTTTTTCATTCGAACGGTAAGAAAAAAGAAATCGGTTTTTTTAAAAATGGAATTCAAGATAGCATTACAACCAAGTGGTATGAAAATGGTGAGGTAGAATTGAAAGGCACCTTTAGTATGGGTACTCCGGTTGGAGATTGGTTTTACTATTACGATAATGGTTATCATATGATGGAAGAAGAGATATTGGATTCCGTCAACTACGTAATAAATTTCTGGAAAGACGACAGCACTCAAACACTAACCGATGGCAACGGTCGAACCTTTAGGTATTTTGATCATGGTTATCTGGAAGAGTTTTTTACCTACAAAGACGGACTCAGAGATGGGGATTTTGAAGAATACACTGTAAGAGGAAAGCCTTATGTTTTTGGCCAATACAAAAATGGCAAAAAAGAGGGTGATTGGACGTATTGGTATTATCAGGGAGGAGTTGATCGAGAGGTGACTTATCAGAATGATCTTTTGGAGGGAGCGTATCTCAAACATTTTGATAATGGAAATGTCAATATAAAAGGTCAGTTCAGCAAGGGATTGAAGCAGGGCTTATGGACCTGGTATACCAATGTTGGAACTAAAGACATGGAGGGGCAGTTTATCGATGATGAACAAAATGGATTTTGGAAATATTGGTTTCCGGGTGACTCCGTCAATATTGCAAATCAGGGTTCCTTTAAAAAAGGATTACGGTCAGGCAAATGGCAATTTAATTATAAAAATGGACAAGTTTGGCGAGAAGGTGAATACGAAAATGACCTGGAAGAAGGAATGTGGAAGACCTATTTTGAAAACGGAAATCTGTTGAAACAGGGCACCTTTTTAGCCGGAAAAGAAAATGGAAATTGGAAGCAATATTTTGACAATGGACAGCTTAAAAACGAGGCCAATTTTGAGAGCGGAAAACTACACGGCCAGTGGCTGTCTTATTACAAAAAAGGGAAGCTTCATTTGGAAGGCGACTATGACAATGATCTAAAAGTTGGAGTTTGGACCCGTTATACCGAAAAAGGCCGTTTGTTGGAAACAGGTCCATTTAAAATTGTTAATTACAAGAAACATGTCAAATATGGCCCTTTCTCTAAACGTGTTTTGAAGGAAAGTGTTAGGGACGGTCATTGGATTTGGTTTTCGCAAAAGGATGGTGGAATGACCCATGAGGGTGATTATAAGAATGGGAAAGAACAAGGTAAATGGATTTATTATTTTCCCGGCGGTGCCAAGGCCAATCGCATTGTTGAATACAAAGATGGGAGATTACATGGTCAGACATTGATCTTAAACTGGCGCCCGAACTTTGTGACAACCGAAATCAACTACAAAAACGGACTCAAGGATGGCAGGATGGTGGTCTACGACAAGCGCGGAAATATCACCGCTGAGAAAACGTACGAAGAAGGAATGGAAGTGAAATTTGCCGGTAAGCCTAAGAACTTTGCCCCATAGGCAACATCTCCTGAACGTTATCCCGAATTTTTTGACTGAGTTCCTGAGTTGGTAAATCATTATCATCATCGCCAAAAGGATCCTCAATTTCTTCCGCCAAAATTTCCATACTTACTAAAACGTAAAATAGGAAAAGGGCGATAAGGATTGAGTAATATCCAAAGAGATCAACAAAAGCCAATGGAACCGTCGTTACATAAATGAATATGAATTTCTTGAAGAAGTTGCTGTATGAATACGGAATGGGTGTGTTCTTAATGCGCTCGCACGCCCCGATAATATCAGAAAAGGTTTTCAGGTTTGTATCAATCGACAGAAATTCTTCCTGCGTCAACTGTCCATCTTGCTTCATTTTATGAAGTCGTTCGTACATCAATTTAGCAATGTGAGATGGAATGTGACCCTTTCCTTCCAATTCTGCTCGCTCCTCATCCGTCAGTTCCAGCTCATTCAAATTCACTCCGTCTCTTAAATGTTCTTTCATGGCGAAAGCGTAATTAGGAATCATTCGAGCGAAGAATTGTTCGATTTCCGCATCATCAGTTATAGAACCAATTTTAATCGCCAGATTTCGCGTGTTGTTTACCAACTCTCCCCATTTTTTGCGCCCCTCCCACCATCGATCGTATGCTGTATTTGTTCTGAAAACCAATAACAATGAGAGAACAAAGCCGATCAATGAATAAATACCCATCAACTCCTTTAAGTGCCCAACGTTGTGAAAATATTCCATCTTTACCCAAACTATCCCTGCCACAAAAACAGCCAGATAAACGAGTTCCTTCCAAAGAATGAAAATTGTATCACTTTTTCGAATGGTGAAAATGTGTCGGAACCAGGATTTTGGATTGTACTTAATCATAAGTTTGCTGTTGGGCCAAATGTAATAATTCCTGACAGAAATTATCGTTCTTCTATCTTTGCCCTCATGAAGGGTCTTATTACACGCATAAAACGTATTGGTCGAATAATACGTGTTACGTTCATTCGTAAGATCATTCACGTCACACGAAAAATAAGAGTCCCCGGATTTGAAGGAATTTCACTTTGGGAAGTCCTCTTCTTTTTTGGATATTCTATTCGTAAAGGATATATAGGCATGCGCGCTTCGTCATTGGCTTTTCACTTCATTTTAGCGATGATTCCATTTGGTCTTATCTTGGTGGTTCTAAGTGATAATCTGCACTTCTTTGATTTGCATGAGGACGTTGTTCCTGTACTTGGCAGTTTTATTCCGGAAAGCCTGTACAACAACTTCGTTGACAACATTCAACAGTTTCACAACTCTGCGGTGAACTCGCTCGTCTCCGGTGGTTTTATCATTGCTCTTTACTTTACCTCCAATGGTTTCAATGTCATGTTCAGGACATTCAATCATTCCAAAATCAACTATCGGAAACGAAAGTGGTGGGGATTGAGACTAACGTCCTTTGCCTTTGTTATTATTTATGTTATTGGAGTGTTGCTCATGTTCCTGCTGATTTTATACATCAGAAAATGGTACAGCGGCATAGCTGAGAACAATGAATTTATGATGAA
Source organism: uncultured Flavobacteriales bacterium (assembly GCA_964496525.1). GTDB lineage: Bacteria > Bacteroidota > Bacteroidia > Flavobacteriales_D > Crocinitomicaceae > JAKSBJ01. Next base: position 4,573 of record CAZCAD010000155.1, read on the forward strand.
TAATTTTAATTGGATATTTGCCTTAACAGCACTTATTTTGGTGGTCTGCTGTTTATATTTAGCGATAGCCATGTTGTATGCCTGGGGGCCGTCAAAACGAAAAACTTTTAGATTCTTCTCTGCAGGTGCGACGCTCGCCACAATTTTGATTGTGTTGATTTCAGAGGGTTATTCTCTTTACATTAAAAACTTCGCACACTATAATGAGTTGTACGGTTCACTTGGAACTTTACTTGCATTAATGCTTTGGATTTACATGATCTCTTTTGCCCTTCTCGTTGGTTTCGAGTTGAACGCCAGTATTCATGGTGCGATAGAGAATAGAAAGCTTGCTAACTATAAGGATATCGAGGAGCGATATGATGATAAACATCTGTAGAAATCAAGTCGGCCCATCAACCGGCTTAGGGATAGTAATGGCAGCTCACGCCTTTTGGCGTGACTAAAATGAATAGCCCGCCCGCCTCAAGCGGAAAGCCCCAAAAACTAATCACTATATTTAACCAACTAAAAACCAATTCATGAACAAGAAATTAATCTTATTTGGTCTGGCAACCGTAATGTTAGCCGCATGTGGTGGAGCTGATGAAGCAGATCCAACAGGGGACGAAGAAGAATCTTCAGAACCAACTTGTATCTACACTTATGACCACGGTACTACTGTTTTAACATGGACTGCCTTTAAGTTGACTGAAAAGACGGGTGTTAATGGAACCTTTGAAGAGATAAATGTGACCGCCGAAGGTAGTTATGAGAATATGTTTGATGTTTTGTCGGGAGCAACTTTTGATATTCCGGTCTCATCTCTGAATTCTCAAGATGACATTCGTGATCCGAAAATCAAAAGCTTCTTCTTTGGCAATATGGCAGAAACATCCGCTATTTCAGGATCGATGTTATCCGTAACTGAAAGTGGGGCGACTGTTTCGATTACGATGAATGGAACGGCTGTTGAATATGATGGAAAGATTTCTGTGAAAGATGAGACGGTTACGTTTACAACCACAATCGACATTACAGATTTCGAAGCGCAAATAGCTCTTGATTCGCTGGGGGAGGCCTGTGCCGAAAAACATACCGGAGAAGATGGTCTTAGAAAATTTTGGACCGATGTTGATATCGCCGTAAAAACAACGCTGGCGAAAGACTGCCCGGAGTAATTTCTCCATGACGCCCGCTGTCCAGTCGAAATGACAATCCCATTTACCAAAGGTTATGGCCACTGATAAGCAAATAATTGTAACAGGTGGTGCCGGATACATTGGCTCGCACACCGTTGTTGAGCTGGTGGAAGCCGGATTTACACCTATAATTATCGATGATTTCAGGAATTCAGAGGAGTTCATACTGGATAGAATCGCGGAGATAAGCAAACAGATTCCGATTGGTTATCGTATCGATTGTTCGGATGAACTTGAAACCCTGGCCATATTTGAAAAGCATTCTATGGCTTTGGGAGTGGTTCATTTTGCAGCTTATAAGGCCGTCAGTGAATCGGTAAAATTTCCTGAGAAATATCATAGCAACAATGTCGGCAGTATGAAAGCCGTTATAAATGCCATGAAGCAAACGGGCATGGAACATTTGGTTTTTTCTTCTTCGTGCACGGTTTATGGAGAGCCGAAAGATCCTGAGGTTACAGAGGAAACTCCTATTCAAAAAGCGACTTCGCCCTACGGTGAAACAAAAATTATTTGTGAAAATCTTATACAGAAAGAAGTAAAGACCGGAACTCAAATCAAAGGTACTTTACTCAGATATTTTAATCCGATAGGTGCGCATCCTTCATCTCGAATTGGAGAATTGCCTCAGGGTGTACCTAATAACTTAGTTCCATACATCACGCAAACAGCAAAGGGTATTCATGACGAATTGACTGTTTATGGAGATGATTATGATACACCTGACGGAACGAATATTCGAGATTATATTCACGTTGTTGATTTGGCAAAGGCGCATGTTGCAGCACTAAATTGGTCCTTAAATCAGGAAGACCCTTTCTGTGAAGCCTTCAACCTTGGTACCGGAAAAGGTTCGTCTGTCTTCGAAATTATCCATACTTTTGAAGAAGTGAATGGGCTGAAACTTAACTATAAAGTGGGTGACAGAAGGCCGGGTGATGTTGTTCAGATATATTCAAACACCGAAAAGGCCGAAAAAATATTAGGCTGGAAATGTGAGTATGGAATTGCAGAGGCTTTAAAACATTCGTGGGATTGGGAACAAGGGTTGTAGAAGGGAAATAATGCGAAAAATATTATTCATATCGATTTTTTTAATCACAACATCCTGTTTTAGCCAAGGAGACGAAGAAGAACGAGATGGAGCCGACAAGAAGGATGATAAGTTCAAATACGGCGAAACGTTTAAGAAACGTAAACCCGGCATTTTTCGATTGTATACCGGCCTTTCTGCTCCGGACGAAAATTCAGCCGCTAAGTTCGATCGACTCAATTCTGCCTTTTTCTGGAACTCCTGGCTCGGCGATGCGAATGGTGTCAAAACGAAATTTTATGCAATCGGGCATGATATTAATCTAATGTTTGACATTCCCTTTGGTAAACGGTCTCCTATTGGAATTGGAATTGGTTTGGGATACAGCCACTTTAATGTCCGAAATGACGGAGCCTTTGATTTTATAGACAATCCAAGCAGTATCGATCAACATACTTATCTGTCGCCATACATCGGGCCAAAGCGATGGATCAATCGAACAGTCTTTAATTTCGTGGATGTTCCTTTTGAGATTCGAATTCGAGCCAGAAGAGAGCGCGGTAAATTCAAGTTTTACCCGGGCTTTAAG
>CAZCAD010000156.1:0-7296 GCA_964496525.1 uncultured Flavobacteriales bacterium
AAAAAATTGATAAATCACGGTTTGGCGAGCATTATGGTCGCACATCTCTTCATTCCTGAAATGGATAATACAGAAAATCTCGCTTCAACTTTATCTACAAAGATTGTGACGGATTTGTTGAAGGGGAAATTGGGGTTTGAAGGATTGATTATTACAGATGCGTTGAATATGAAAGGAGTCTCAGCCTTCTACAAACCGGGAGAAGTGGATGTCAAGGCTCTACTGGCAGGAAATGATATTTTACTTTTTCCGGAGGATGTTCCGACGGGCATTGCGATGATCAAGACAGCAATTGCAAATGGAGAAATTACACAGGAGGAAGTAGACCGGCGTTGTTTAAAAATCTTAAAAGCCAAGGAATGGTCTGGACTGAATGAATATAAACCCATTAAAATCGAAGTATTGTATGAGCGCCTCAACACTCCTGAATATCAAGCATTGAATAAAAAGTTGGCAAAGAGAGCGCTGACCGTTATTCGAAACGAAAATCAGACTTTACCCTTAATTGAACTTGACACAACAAGGACGGTGTATCTCAACATTGGTGGAGTAAGGGACAATGCTTTTTATAAAATGATTCGTAAATATCATGACATTGATCAAATTCAGATTCCGCGTTCACTCGCGGCGGTCGAAGAAGGACAGCTAATCCAAAAATGTGCTGACTACGATCGAATTATTGTTGGATTTCACAGAACAAATAATAGTCCCCGAAGAAATTTTGGAATTACAAAGCAGAGTGTTCTTATTCATAATTTGCTCGCTGGAAATCATGAAATGGTGACGGTGTTATTTGGAAATCCTTATGCATTGGAAGGATTTGGTGAATTAGAGGATGCGGAGTCTTTCATAGTTGCTTATCAGGATAATGAGAACACAAATGCGGCTGCGGCACAATTAGTTTTTGGTGGGATCACGGCAGATGGTAAATTACCTGTCAGCGGTTCGGAATATTTCAAATCCGGCACAGGGATTGAGATCAAAGAAAAAATTCGATTGGGACATGTTCTTCCCGAAGAAGTCGGAATTAGTTCCAAAACTCTGGAGGGCATTGACAAAATTTGCAATCGGGCGATGAAGCTAAAGACCTTTCCGGGATGTCAGGTATTGGCAATAAAAAGTGGAAACGTTATTTACAACAAGGCTTTCGGTTACCATACTTACAGTAAAAAACTAAAAGTTCAAACCGATGATATTTATGACCTAGCATCAATTACTAAAATTGCCGCCACAACAATTAGCCTGATCAAATTGTCGAAGGATTGCATAGTTGATATTGACAATCGATTGACAAAGTACTTGCCTGAATTGGTGGATTCAACGCGATATGAAAAAATGGTCATCCGACAAATGTTGGCGCATCAGGCCGGGTTACATCCCTGGATTCCATTTTATACGAAGACTTTGATAGATGGCAAACGAAACTGGAAAATCTACTCCAAAGATTCAACCGCCGGCTTAGAAAAAGTAGCCGCGGGAATGTATATCGATGAAGCTTATGATACCGTTCTGCTAAGAAGAATTACCAAGAAGGCTTTAAGAAGCAAGAAGACGTATAAATATTCTGATCTGGGATACTATTTCATCAAGGCAATCATTGAAAAACAAACCGGGCAGAAATTAAATAAGTACGTCGCCGATAATTTTTATAAACCGATGGGGCTTTCAACGATTGGCTATCATCCCCTCTATAAACATTCCAAGGATCGAATTCCACCAACCGAAAATGACACCATTTTTAGAAAACAAATCATTCATGGAGATGTGCACGATCCGGGAGCAGCTATGCAAGGCGGTGTAGGTGGTCACGCCGGTCTGTTCTCAAATGCTCTGGACCTTGGGACTATTATGTACATGTTAATTAATAATGGAAACTACGGAGGTATTAATTACCTCGATACTGATACAATAGCCGATTTTACAAGATGTCAATATTGTACAAAAAACCGTCGCGGAGCAGGATTTGATAAGCCGGTCCGTTCGTTGAGCGGAGGACCAACCTGTGGCCAGGTTTCATTGAGTAGCTTTGGCCATCAAGGTTTTACCGGAGCTATCACCTGGGCCGATCCTGAGAATGAAATCGTCTATGTTTTTCTCTCCAATCGCGTTCATCCCAATGCCGAGAATTGGCTCATCGTCTCTGAAAATATTCGGACGGAGATTCAGGACGTGATATATAATGCGGCTAAGTAGTGTCTTGGTCGGATGAGGATTTTGCTTGCCGCCTAAAGGAAACAAATCGCCCAAATCAACGTATGTACTTAAGCCTGAATCCCTGCCTAGCGGTAGGCAGGCAGCCTAAATGAAGGGATTTTTACAAATAGCACGACTGGCATTCACTTATAAGCGAGCTGCGATATTGGTTATCGTCAGTAACTTCTTCTTTGTGGTATTCAACTTATTATCACTTATTCTTTTTGTGCCTTTTCTTAAGATAATTTTCGATCCGGAGCACTTGGATGAACTTCAAGATAAGCCGGCGCCAAATTGGGAAACAGCAGAAGGCTCGTTTGAATATTTCGGGGATTTATTTAATCACTATCAGGTGCAATATGTGCGAGAGGTTGGAGTCGAGGGAGCACTGGCATTTGTATGTATTTCCGTTATCATCGCGTTCTTCTTTAAGAATCTATCGAGATATTCAGCTGTCTATCAGCAAGCGTTTTTAAGAGTTTCGGTGGTGCGAGATCTACGAGCAAGATTATTTGAACAATCGATGCGATTACCCTTGTCATTCTACTCAGAAGAGAAAAAAGGAGATCTGTTATCAAGAATGACATCTGACCTAACGGAAATTGAAGTAGCCGTTATATGTACTCTTGAACTGATATTCAGGGAACCACTTGCGATCGCTGTAAACTTGGCAGTGCTATTCTACTTTAGCCCGGAACTCACCCTGTTCTCACTAATTCTCATGCCAATATCAGCACTGATCATCTCTCGAATTGGAAGGAGTCTAAAGCGAACATCAGTAAAAGGACAGGAACAAATGGGGGAAGTCCTTTCAAACATCGAAGAAAGTATTGGAGGAGTGAGAATAATCAAAGCATTTACGGCAGAGAAATTTGCCATGAAGCGATTCTCAGAAAAAAATAATCATCATCAAAAACTGCTGACACGAGCGTGGAGAAAAAAGGATATGGCCTCACCATTAGGAGAATTCATGGGAGCCATTGTTTTAGTTTCTCTTGTCGGGTACGGAGGATCAATGATATTGAATAACGAAGGGGATTTATCAGGAACAACATTTATTACATTCATTATCATATTCTCTCAGCTTTTACGACCAATTAGTAGTATAGCCTCATCGCTCGCCGCACTTAAGAAAGCTGAGGCCTCCCTTGATCGGGTTAATGAAATCTTAGAGATAGAAAACAATATAATAGATCCCGAAAATCCGGTTCAGAAAAATAGCTTTGATGGCGCAATTAAATTTAAAAATGTCACTTTTTCCTATGGAGAGGAGGATGTGCTGAAAAATGTATCCTTTATAATTGAAAAAGGGCAAACAGTTGCACTTGTAGGCGAATCCGGCAGTGGGAAATCAACCATCGCGGATTTAATTCCTCGCTTTCATGATGTACAATCGGGAGAAATTAAGATTGACGAGGTGAATGTAAGGGATATGTTGAAGGCTGATTTAAGAAAAATGATTTCAATGGTCACCCAAGAATCAATCCTTTTTAATGATAGCATCAAAAACAGTATTGCATTTGGGAATCCCGATTCAAGCGATGAAGAAATCATCGAGGCTGCAAAAATTGCAAATGCGCATAACTTCATCATTAACACAGAGAATGGTTATGAAACAAATATCGGCGATGGTGGAAACAAGCTTTCTGGAGGGCAACGACAACGTTTGAGCATTGCCAGAGCGGTGTTGACCAATGCACCCATAATGATATTGGATGAGGCCACATCTTCTTTGGACACAGAGTCAGAAAAGCTGGTTCAGGATGCATTGAATAAAATCATGCAAGATAGAACCTCACTTGTTATTGCACATCGATTGAGCACCATTCGGAGCGCCGATTTGATCATTGTGTTAAGGGATGGTCAAATTGTCGAGAGTGGAAGTCACGATGAACTCATTGGCAAAAGCGGCTATTATAAATCGCTGTGTGAGATTCAGCAAGTCATTTAAGGGAACCTCTATTAATTCATTCGCATCAAAATTTTCATAGTTTTTCAAAGACAAAGAAAATTTTTGCAACACGAGCGAGTTCATGTAAGAAAATTTGATGACGTATTTGGAAAACTATGAAAACCCTTTGGGAACAAAGATAGCAGACAATCTGACTGCGTTATATTTTTTATGAAATAGCTGTGGCTATTCCAAAAAAATATGCCTTGCATCTTATCTGCTATCTTTGTTTTTTGAAAGAAATGAATTAATAGAGATTCCCTTAAAAGTATGAGCGTAGAAGAAATTAGTCCTGAACAAACGATCACAGCTATAAATGACGGTGCCTTATTTGTTGATGTGCGCGAAGCATACGAATTAGATGAGCTTGCCTACGATTTGCCAAGCTTGATTCATATCCCACTGGGAGAAATTCAGCTTCGAATGAGCGAATTTCCAAAAGACAAAACAATCATCATTGGATGTCGCTCAGGTAAACGCAGCATGAATGCTTGTATGTTTCTGAAAATGAATGGCTATGAAGATGTTAAAAATCTTGAAGGCGGAATCGTTGGGTGGATAGAAAATGGAGCACCAAGCAAATAAAATAGCGTATATCACCGGCTCGTCTCAAGGAATCGGTCGGGCCCTATGTCTCAAACTTTTGGCAGAAGGTTATCGTGTCGTCGGAGTTTCACGCAAAAATGATCTTGAAGATCCTAACTTTTCCTTTGTAGAATGTGACTTAAGCGACATTTCAGCTGTATCAAAATTCAGATTTTCAGCTCTGGGCGTGCATAATACTTTGCTGGTAAATAATGCAGGAATTATAGGTGAAATTGGCCCGATAGGATCACAATCATCGGAAGAGATCGAACTAGTCCATAAAGTCAATACAATCGCCCCCCAAATCTTAATGAACTCCTTCGTTTCTGCAACAAAACAGGCCTCCGGATCAAAACATATCTTAAATATCAGTTCCGGCGCGGGAAAATACGCCATTGATGCCTGGGGACCATATTGTGCCTCCAAAGCAGCCTTGGATTTATTTTCTCAGGTACTAAAAGATGAGCTGCATTCCAGGGGGATTAAGGGGGTTTTTGTTCATTCGGTTGCACCGGGTGTTGTCGATACCCAAATGCAGGTCGAAATCCGATCCGCCGATCCCGAAAATTTCCTCGAATCTGCCAAGTTTCATGCTCTGAAGGCAAATGATGAGCTTAGCAGTCCAACTATGGTGGCTGAAAAGCTCTTTCAAATCATAGAAAACCCTTCGGACTTTGCAGATAATTTGGTATCTTTAAGAGATTTCTAAATCCCCTCATACTTAGCTGCCATTCCAGGGATTTAAGGCAATTACAGAAGAATCAACGTTTGTTACCGTTGACTCAATAAGACATTAGTTTGAAATATTGAATCAGTATCTTCGACCGATTCTCTCTGCAAGGAAATCCAAAACAATGAAATCTAGTTTATGAAAAAACTTTACCCTCTTCTCATAGCAGTGTTCTCTGCTTCTTTCTCTTTTGGTCAAAACTGGTGCGGAACTGACGCACATCTTGAGGAACAAGATGCTGCAAATCCGGGACTTATTCAGCATCTCCACGAACAAATGGCTCGTGTTGCTTCAGGACAAGCTTATTCAAGCGGCGGCGATCGAGCGGCTCCCTATTTGATTCCGGTGGTCGTTCACGTTATTCACGCAGGCGGAGATGACAATATCTCTTACGACCAAATTCTTTCGGGAATCGATCAACTGAATGAAGATTTTAATCGACTCAACGCTGATACGATCGATACAAGAAATACGGCGGAAGCTCCCTTTTTACCCGTTGCAGCTGATTTGCAAATTAGCTTTGAGCTGGCCAAACTCGATCCGAATGGAGATTGTACTAACGGAGTCGAAAGAAGATATAGCCCGGGAGTTGCCGTAAGTGCCGATGATAATTGCAAAGATTGGGATACGGGTGGATTGGATGCCTGGTACAGAAACGATTATTTTAATATCTGGGTAGTACAAACCATCGAAAGTGGCGGTGCCGGAGTTACATTGGGTTACGCCGAATTACCATATTGGCCTCCGGGAAGTACCTTCGGAGTTGTAATTCGATCTGATTATTTTGGAACTATTGGAACCGCTAGTGGTGACCGAACATTAACTCACGAGGTTGGACACTGTTTGGGCTTATTACATACTTTTCAAGGAGGATGTCACTCCTCCGATTGCACAGACAATGGAGACTATATGTGTGATACACCTCCTGTTGATGAGGCTCATTGGAGCTGTTCTACCACTCAAAACTACTGTGGAATACCAGCCGGTGATCCTTATGGATTTGACGCTTACGATCAGTTTGAAAACTACATGAGCTATAGCCCATGCCAAAATATGTTCTCGACTGATCAGATGAATCAAATTCATTCTAACCTGGATGGAATGAGTATGTACATCGCTTTGACGTCAGCTTCTAACTTAGTAGACGCCGGAGTGGGATTGCCGCCCGTACTTTGTGCGGCGGAGTTTTCATCGGATCTTCAAACCATCTGCGCAGGAAACAGCATTTCTTATACGGACATGTCCTACTTTAATGTAACGGGCTGGACGTGGACCTTTGAAGGTGGAACACCCGGAACTTCAACTGCCGAAAATCCTACGATAACATATAATACCGGTGGAACTTATGATGTAACGCTGGAGGTAACAGACGGATCTTCAACTGTAAGCCAAACGTTTACGAACTACGTAACCGTTTTAGCTACTCCGGGAGCACCTCTTCCTTATAAAGAGGGATTTGAGTCTTATACCGCTATTCCGGATGGAAACAATTTTACCGTTCAAAATGACGATGGTGGTGTGACATGGGACTTACTGGACGATCCGGCCATTGCTTATGGTGGTGACAAGTGTGTTTGGTTAGACAATTTTGGAGAATTTGGTAATTCAAATGATGAACTAATTTCAGGAACCATCGATCTAAGTGGCGTTGATCCAACTGATGACATGGTATTCTATTTCTACTACGCTTATGTAAAAAGAAGCGCTTCGAATAGTGAGGCTTTGAAATTTTACGTATCGAAAGATTGCGGTGCGACCTGGGCGCTTAGAAAAAATATCTCGGGAGATAATCTGAGTGATTCAACACAGGCATTCCCGTTTGAACCGGCGACTGCGG
>CAZCAD010000157.1:0-7203 GCA_964496525.1 uncultured Flavobacteriales bacterium
CATTTCTTTGATCGTTAAGTGAAGATAAAAATTTTGGATGACAGTATATCGTGTTAAGCGGTTAAAGAGGTGAGGAATAAATAATTAACTTAGCCCGCATCAATTCAGTATGAGTACAGTTCTTGAAATAAAAGGATTATCCAAAAAGTACAAGGACGTTCAGGCCCTGGACAAAGTCAGCATTAGCGTTGAGGCCGGTCAGGTATTCGGAATTCTGGGTCCTAACGGCAGTGGTAAAACGACAACCTTGGGAATTCTTTTGGGTGTTATTAATCCGACTGAAGGAACGTATTCCTGGTTTGAGAATGGTACTAAGGATATCAATCGAACAAGAATTGGTGCCTTATTGGAAACACCAAATTTTTATCCATACTTGTCCGCTGTTCGCAATTTGAGAATTGTTGCTCAAATAAAAAATTTATCCAATCCGGATGATCGAATCAATGAGGTCTTGAAGATTGTGAATCTCGACGAAAGGAAGAACTCTGAGTTTAAGACATATTCATTGGGAATGCGACAACGCCTTGCGATTGCGTCGACGATATTAACGGATCCTGAAGTTTTGGTTTTTGATGAACCAACGAATGGGCTTGATCCTCAAGGTATAGCTGAGATACGGGAACTGATAATTGAAATTTCGAAAAGAGGTAAAACAATTGTCTTGGCATCGCATGCACTGGATGAGGTTGAGAAGGTTTGTACACATGTCGCAATTTTGAAAAAGGGTGTCTTGATTCGGCAATCGGATATCGAGAATATTATCGGGGATGCCCGACAAATTGTTGTAAGCGCATCTGGGATCGAAGACCTGGAATCAAAGTTGACAACTGTTGCAGGGGTTAGAATCACCAAGATTGAAAACAAGAATATCATCCTGGATGTTGAGGATTCTGTAACAACAGAGGATTTAAACAAACAAATGTTTGATGCAGGAATTGTTTTGACGCATCTTGAAGAGACCCATTTGAGTTTAGAGGCCCAATTCCTTGAAATTACGAAGGAAGAAACTGAGGAGGGAGAGGAATCCTCTTCCGCTAAAACTTCTGAGGGGGAATCAGTATGATGAAGTTGCTGAAAATAGAATTTGCCAAGGTTAGGAATTACAAGACATTCTGGATCATTCTGGGCGTGTATGCGCTATTGGTCCCTCTTTGGTTTGTGGGACTTTGTCAGTTTATTTCGAATCTGATACTGCAAGGAATGGGTCCAAAATTTTCTTCGGTCGCTTCCTTTCCGGAAATATGGCAGCACATCACCTGGACAACCGCCTGGTGGAATATACTCCTTGGAATATTGGTTGTAATTCTCACCTGTAACGAAATTTCTTTTAAAACTGAGCGGCAGAACATTATTGATGGCCTTAGTCGTCAACAACTAATTCTATCGAAGTTCCTTTCCTTGCTCACATTGACCTTGGCGGTAACAATTTATACCACTTTGGTGGGATTTGCATTTGGTCTTTACTATGGAGGATACAGCTATATGTTCACCGACATCGAATATATTGCCTACTACTTTTTACAGACACTTGGATACTTTTCGGTAGCCTACTTCTTCGCTGTCATCGTTCGAAAGTCAGCGCTGGTTATTATTCTTTATCTGGTCATTTTTGTAACAAACTTATTTTGGGAAAATATAATCGGCTCGGATGCTGCTCAATTTCTTCCAACCTATTTAATATCAGGATTGACGCCTTTTCCTTTCTTTAAAGGATTTATCGAAATGGCAAGGCAAAACGCACCCGGATTTATCGAGCCCTGGAAAATGGGAATGACTTTACAGTTAATTTTAGGCACAATTTATATAGCCGCATTCTTTGTTATAGGATTCTTTACGGTTAAGCGGAGGGATTTGTAATTTCTGTTCCCTTTCTGTTTTTTACGCTTATAGTAAGAAACAAACTATGCATGCCAATAATTACCTATTAGGACTCTTTTGCATTCTTCTTAGCTCATGTCAATCGAGTGCCCAGCCTGAGCAACCGCTCTCTGAATCAAATGAAACTATTGTTGATTCACTGGAATTTAAAAAATCTGATGTAGGGGAATTATTCGACCGTGCGACTTTGGTTCCGTTCGATCGAGCCGGAATTCGTGAAAAGCTTCAGTCCAAAATTAACAATGATGAGCCACTGATCGTTCATTGTCTTGTTCCGCTTTGTGACAATGTGAATCAAGGAATTGTGCCGACGTCTGCTTCCCTGGGAGATGGATTTTCTACGACGACAAACTTGTACTGGGCGACATCTCATGGTCAAAAGAAATTCTTCATCCGTCATTCCAAGTGGTCGCAGATTGTGACTGTATTTACACCGAACGATACAATTCTTGAACGCGTGGCATTCGAACGGACATTTGGAAATGGAGCAAGAGTATTGCTTGTTTGTGACGCTTATAGGGGAGATCAGATGGTTGCATGTCTCAAAGACTATTTCAATTTTTTAGCCGGATACAGAAAAGATTCACTTATTTCCGGTAATTCGAGCCTGCCAATTGGTCAAGATGCCGATATGCTTGTTTTTAACGGTCATAATGGATTGATGGATACTTCTGTTGATACAATCTATGCAAATAACAAAAGAGAAAAGGATGCGGTGGTGATTGCCTGTTCCAGTGAAAGTTATTTCAATCCGTACTTTGAAAAAACGAATTCTTATCCATTGGTTAATACGACCAATCTAATGTATCCGGGAGCTTTTTGTATGAACGGTGTGATTGAGAAATGGGCAATGATGGATACCGAGGAAAACATTCGCCTGGCTGCCGGCGATGCTTATAATGAGATAAAGAAATGTGGCCAGAGAGGAGCGAGGGCACTTTTTTCAACGGGATGGAGTAATTACCAATTACCAATTACCAATTACCAATTACCAATTACCAATTATTAATTATCACATTATCAATTATCACATTATTTATCAGCACATTATCAATCAGCACATTATCAATTAGCACATTATCAATTAATCACTCCATTTTCTGGTAATAGATCGCGTTTTGCTCTTGACAACCCGTGCACATTTCACTCTTCTTCTTGGTTCCCTTTTTAGTTGATGCTAAAATGTCTTGCCAACGAGGCTTATCATCTGGTCTAAATTTACTGACTTCTTCTCTCAAGGCCCCAATAAAACTGGAAGTGAAAAATCCTCCAACGTTCATAGAGCACCAGGAATACTCTCCTTTGGTTGCTCCGGCTGCGATGATATCTCCCTCAGCGTGAAGAAACAGGCTTGCCAGTTTTGAAGGGTCAGCATTGACAGTTGACCTTGAGGCTAAAAACCCGGTACCTACGCTTCTGGAAAATCCAATGTCAGAATTACAGCAATCGCCAAGTATGATATTGAGACGAGCACCTTTCGCCACAATGCGGTCATAAATTTCACTTAAATTCAGCGTTGTTTCTGGAGAAATACTTTGATACTCATTTGATCTTAAATCCATTTGTGGATAAGCATTTGTTTGATCTGAAAACCGATAACCGTGACCGGAATACAGAAAGATGACCACATCATTTGGCGATGGATTAAAGGCTTTCAAATAGTTGTCAACATTGGTTTTGGTGAATAGATCTTCGGAAATTACTTTCTTATTCAACTTCACTCCCAATACACCTGAAATGCCATTGAATTCACTGATAATATTGTTCACATCTACCTTTGTGGATGGGCCGATATCCGAAATACTTGTATTTGCAACAACCATTAAATGAAGCGTCATTTCTTTCGAAGAGCTTGTTGTGCTTTCGCCGGATCCGGAATAATCATCTGTACCCGCATCGGCATTTTCAATTCCGTCTGAGTTGCCGTAATAAATTTCTTCGCCGGTTCCGCCGGGACCCTGTCCTTCGGAATAATTGTTTTCGTATGTCCCGAGGTGGGTTTCTTTAGAGGCGGCAAGAAGCACTTGATAATCAGTTTCATGACTCTGGAAGTAGAACTCAAGATAATCTTCTTTAATTCCTGTTACATCCACTTCCGTGTACTCAACTTCTACAATGTTGTCGTAATTGTCAGCTTCTATTTGACTGTCAGTCAGAAGGTAAGGTCCGGCCCACTCGCCGGCCTCATCAACATACCAAAAAAAGTGGTCTGCATCCCAGTTGCTGTCACCGCTTGGATTGATGACATATTCAGATTCGATAGCGGCCATGGTTAGCAGCTCACCATCTTCGCTCATAATGTATTGATACTTCGACTCAATAAGCGTCCAATCGTCCCCCGAGTAATATCCTATTCGCATATAACAATTCTCCTCGGTAAAGAATAGCATGAATCCATAGTATTCAACACCATTGTTGGTCCAACGAAAATCGTAAAGGTTTTGAGCGCCGCAGATTTGACTGCATGATAGGAAAAGAAATAAAATTATAGTTCTCATAGGCTAGGTTTCTGTCTAAATCTAATTTAGAGATTTTTAAACAGCCAGAAAATATTTTGAGATAAAAAGTGAATGATTGCTTGAGCCTAACGCCCTATTTTTCAGTGCCTGAACGAGCCTTGTCAAGTAGCTTGTTCAGCTCATCCACCTCCTTATCACTCAGATGCGAAAAAATGTCACCGTGCAGTTCAGATATTTTGTCCATGTCGGAAAGAAGAGCAAGACCGGCATCGGAAATTCGAACATCTTTCTGACGTCGATCCAATTCATTCTCCTTTCGCTCAATCAGGTTTTTTTTCAAAAGGCGGTCAATAATACGACTCACATCGGAATTCCGATCAATCATTCTATCCTTGATCAGGCCAATACTTACAGCTTTTTGCTTTTGACCTCTGAGAATACGAAGCACGTTGAATTGCGTATTGGTCAAGTCATGCTTTTTCATCTCACACTGAAATTTTTCGCCAATACGACTTGCGGTTAAGTTAATATTGACTAACAGTTTATGCTTTTCGTCTTTGAATTTGGATTTTATTTCATCCTCTATCCTCATCTACTTATCCAGATTATTCGCTGAGTCAAGTACTTTTTCCTTCAGACTTTCTTTGAACGCTCTAACTTTTTCAAGCACCTTGGCATTTGAAGACCCGATTATGCTCGCAGCAAGAATTCCGGCGTTCCTGGCTCCGTCCAAGGCTACTGTCGCAACCGGGATTCCACCCGGCATTTGAAGTATGGATAGAACAGAATCCCAACCGTCAATTGAATTTTTAGATTTGACCGGAACGCCTATTACGGGCAGTGGCGTTATTGAGGCTGTCATGCCGGGAAGATGAGCTGCACCACCTGCACCGGCAATAATTACTTTAAGACCACGACCATCCGCATTCTTTGCATATTCAAACATTCTTTCCGGCGTACGATGCGCAGAAACGATGTCAATTTCATATGAAATTCCTAATTCGTCAAGAACGTCAGCGGCATCCTGCATTACCGACAGGTCTGACTTGCTTCCCATGATGATTCCAACCTCGGCCATCTCAGTGTTTTTTTTCTTCTTCGTTCTCCGAAATCGAAGAACAGTACAAAGTTAGGGGATTTTTTGTATTTGATGCCTCTTATTGTTCAACCGCTTTTAAGGTTTGTTTTACTTCAATTGCAAGCTTTCTTGCCTCCTCCAGGGAGTTATGAATGATTGTTACATGTCCCATTTTCCTGAATGGCTTCACCTGCTGCTTTCCATAGATATGAGGGAATACCCCCGGCCATTTGACGATCTCTTCCAGACCTCGGTATCGAACTTTACCATTATTTCCTTTTTCACCTAAAATGTTGACCATGACTGAAGGCTTTAAAATTGAGGTATCACCAAGTGGCAGATTTAGAATGGAACGCATGTGCTGTTCGTACTGAGAGGTGACATTGCCTTCGATAGTCTGATGCCCACTATTGTGCGGTCGTGGTGCAATTTCGTTGACCAAAATCGATCCGTCTTTGCACAAGAACATTTCAACTGCCAGTACGCCGACCATCCCGAGTTTTGAAATGACCGTCTCAGCAATTTCCTTCGCCGCTTTTTCAATTTCGGCTGAAACATCGGCAGGGGAAAATAGAAACTCCACCAGATTGGCCTCGGGATTGAATTCTAATTCTACCAGGGGAAAAGATTTGATTTCGCCACTTTTATTTCTCCCGACGATAACAGAAAGTTCCTTTTCGAAATCAACAAATTCCTCTAGCACGCTGGGCTCATCAAAGGCCTTCTCAAAATCTGCCTGCACCTTTAACGCCTGGACACCTCTTCCGTCATATCCACCCTTTCGAAGTTTTTGCATCCAAGGAAATACATTGAGAGAGGATCTTAGTTCTTCCTTATTTTCGATGAGTTTGAATTTAGCAGTTGGGATATCGTTATCGAGATAAAAAGATTTTTGTAATCCCTTATCCTGAACAACCTTAATAATAGATGGCTGAGGGTAAACTGTGAGCCCCTCTTCTTCTAATTTTTCAAGGGCCTCCACATTTACGTGCTCAATTTCAATGGTAAGCACGTCCACTTTTTTCCCAAAGTTGTAGACGCTCTCAAAATCCTGAATACTGCCACAGATAAATTCATCGGCAATTTTGGAGCAGGGCGCCTGAGGATCAGGATCTATAATATGTACGCGAACGTCGAAATCCTTGGCTGCCTGAATGAACATCTGCCCAAGCTGCCCTCCACCGAGAATTCCAATTATAGGTTCATTATGAGACATCCTTTTCTAAATAAAAAAAAACCTCCATCCCGATAGATCGGGAAAGAGGCCTTTCGTGCCTGCCTGTCGGCAGACAGGTTTTCTTCAAATCAAAAAGATCTTATAAAGCATATGCGCTTATCTCTTAGCCATCTTTTCTGAGGAAACAGACAATTTCGTACGTCTTTTCTTTCTCCGGCGGTTTATAATCCGCCTTCCATTCTTCGTTGCCATCCTGCTTCTGAAACCATGTTTGTTTCTTCTTTTTCTCAGTGACGGCTGAAACGTTCTTTTTGGCATTTCCTTTAATTTTGTGTTTCCGTAACTACGGAATTACAGAGGGCAAAGATACAACAATTCTGATTTGGGCAAAGAAATCTGATTTAAAATTTGCTGGCGTTTTCCGGAGGTATTCACACAAATGTGAGGTAGGACTGAAAATACCACCCTTAGTTTGATACATGAAATTTTCCGGTCTTGATTTGCCTTTAGCACAGCACTAATTTAGGCAATCCGGTTGACTAACTATTTTCCCACCAATTCCCTTACCTTTGCCGATCTTCTAAAAAACAGATGTTCGAAAGAAATCGAGA
>CAZCAD010000158.1:0-7172 GCA_964496525.1 uncultured Flavobacteriales bacterium
TTTATTTTTGTTTGTGGCAAAGCAAATTTTTGAAGCATCCCGATAGATCGGGACGGTGAAAATATTTAATGCAGCCACGGACAAAAATAAAGAGCGAAAAAACCGAAAACCTATTTGGTTTGGGTATATTGATACCGGCGCTTTTTTTAAGCGCCATTTTTTTTCAAACCAACTGCTTCGGTCAGGAAGTGATCAAGTTGATCTATGCTGAAACCGTAAAGGACGGGGGTGATTTGAAAGAAACAACGACTGCAGTCGGTAATGTGCAGTTTCAGCATAAAACAACCAGGCTTTTCTGCGATTCAGCACTCTTATTCAGAAAAAAGAACATCGTCCATGCTTATGGTCGCGTACAAATCAA
The DNA here is from genome assembly GCA_964496525.1 of uncultured Flavobacteriales bacterium. Classification (GTDB taxonomy): domain Bacteria; phylum Bacteroidota; class Bacteroidia; order Flavobacteriales_D; family Crocinitomicaceae; genus JAKSBJ01. Next base: position 362 of record CAZCAD010000158.1, read on the forward strand.
TCAAGGCGATACCATCAATGTTTTTGGAGATTCTTTAAAATATTACGGAAAGACCAATCTTTCAAAGATGATGGGCAATGTCCGCTTCAGAGACAATGAGTACAAATTGTTGACCGACTCACTCGATTATGACGGAAATCTATCAAAAGGAACTTATAAAAATCACGCCGTAATTACCAGTATTCACCAGGATCTAAAATTGACATCAGTCAAAGGCTACTACTTTTCAAAAACAAAGACCTTTTTCTTCAAGGACAGTGTTCATGCCGAACATCCGAATTATGAGTTGTTCTCGGATACACTGGAATTTAGAACAATTGGCTCATCCGCTCATTTTCACGGACCAACAGTTATTTATCTTGATTCCTCTAAATCCACTGTTTATTGTAAAAAGGGAATTTATTTCACCGAAGAAGATAAAATCCAGCTTTGGAATGGTGCAACCATTGTCGATTCTGCGAGAACTCTTTACGCTGACAGCTTAATCTTTGATCAAAAAACCGGTGTGGGAGAGGGTTTTTGCAATGTTGATATGTATGATTCTACCGAAAACATGAGGTTCAAGGCCGACTACATGCACAAACTTCCTGATAATGAAGAAGTCATCTTAAAAGACAATGCGATGGTCATTCAGTACTCCAACTCAGATACTCTTTATTTAATGGCGGATACCATAAGGCATCGGCAAGATACATTGACCGACCTAAAAGTGTCGATCGCAGAAAATAATGTGGATATAATCAATGGAGATCTATCCATACATTGCGATTCAGCCTACTTCAGCGAATCCGATTCAATTATGAAATTGCATAAGCATCCGATTATGTGGAATGGTATGACTCAAATGACTGCGGATTCTATTCTCGCGGATTATTATGATAAAGAATTTCACAAAATGTACATGTATTACAATTCGATGATTATAACCGAACACGACAGTCTGCATTATGATCAGATCAAAGGAAAATTCATGGTCGCCACACTTGATTCAAATAAGATTCAAGATGTTTTTATCGAACAAAATACCCAAACACTTTACTATGTTGTCAAAGAAGAAAAGGATACAGCTGAGGTAGTTACTAAAACATTGGACGGAATGAATAAAATCGATTGCAGCGAAATCATTATCGATTTTGAAAAATCAGAAATCAATCGAATTTCTTTTCTGGATCAACCGACCAGTATATTTTATCCGATGGACAGAATTCCTGCCAAAGAAAAGTTTCTCAAAGGCTTTCTGTGGGAAATAGGCTTGAAACCCGAAGCAGTTTATATAGAATAATTATCTTTAGCGCTGTTCATCGAGAATGAAAAAAGTACTGGGAATAGCAACTTTGATTTCGGTAATTTCTTTAGTTACCATGATCTATTTAACCTACGACGCTCAGGCGGATGTTCCTGCTCTTTATATACAGATATCGCTGTTTCTTTTGGTCGCCTCCCTTGCTCTTGTCGGATGTTATTCTGTTCAGGCATTTTGTCCGAACAGAAATAAAATGGCAAAGACTGGTATTTTCGCTCTTGGATCCCTTCTACTTTTATTGGGCGCTTTGGTGTGTTTTAACTTGATTGATTTCCTCTCCTCCATCAACTGGTTAATCAGTCTTGGCATTATTTTCTTAATGCTTGTTCAGTTACAGCTTCTTGGATGGGGGTCAAAAACGGGTTCAATCATAAAGATTAGCTCACTGCTGATTATTCTTTCAAATATATTCCTGGCAATTTTCTTTATTACCAAAATGGAATATGCTGATCTTGAAATTTGGATCCATGGCTCAATCCTTTGCTCCTTAATCGCATTTATCATCGGATTGCTCTTCGTTTCAAAGTCTGCCGTAACAACATAGCTTTTTAGCTAATCAGACATTAACATCTTCGTATTGATAAGTTAGACAGAAATCCGGCTTTCACCGGCACAAAATTTCTATTTTTATTCTTGGAGTATTGTGCTTCATTCGCATCGTTGCAAATCAAGACACAGTGGCAGGTTTTGAATGAAATTGGATAAAACATATACGCTCAAGAAATTTGCAGAAATGCTTGGAGCTCGGTTTATGGGTGACCCAAATTTGAAAATCAGCGGAATTAACGAAATCCATACCGTCGAGAAAGGTGATGTTGTTTTTGTTGACCATAAAAAATATTACTCGAAAGCACTGGAGAGCGCAGCCGATGTAATTTTAATTGACCAGGAGGTTGAATTTCCGAAGGGCAAAGGATTGATCATCTCCGACACACCCTTTGACGATTTTAATTCGGTTCTTAAAAAATTCTTCCCTGAAAAAAACTGGACAGAACAAGTTGCGGGAGATTTGAAATGTGGAAAGAACACCCAAATCTATCCGAACGTATCAATTGGTCATGAAGTTGAGATTGGCAAAGACTGTATTATTCACTCAGGAGCGGTGCTCTGCGATGGAACCATTATCGGCAACAATGTTGTCATCGGTCCAAATTCAGTGATCGGTCATAGCGCATTTTACTATAAGAAAAAGACAGACGGCTACGACAGATTGCACAGCTGTGGTCGCGTAGTCATTGGAGACAATGTTGAAATAGGGGCCTTGGTAACGATAGACAAGGGCGTTACGGCGGATACTGTCATTGGGGCAGGAACCAAGATTGACAATCAGGTTCATATCGGACATGACACTCAAATTGGTGAAAATTGCCTCTTTGCAGCGAATGTTGGTGTTGCAGGATGTGTCAACATATTAAATGGAGTTACTCTCTGGGGTCAGGTAGGAATAGCAAGTGACATTACGATTCACGATAAGGCTACCGTGCTGGCCCAATCAGGAGTGATCAAGGATTTAGACGCGAACAAAACTTACTTCGGTTCACCGGCCGATGAAGTCAGAATTAAATGGAAAGAATTTGCGGCGGTTCGAAGACTACCGTCCATCATTGAGAACCTATGAGCTTCGTATCCGAAAAGGCAATAGAAGTTTTAGAAGAAAGAGTTCGATCCAAGGAATTTAAGCTCAACTCATTGCTTGAAGTGACAAAAGCGATTAACGCTAACAAGTCCGTGGATGAGTTGCTTGAACTCTACAATTTCATATTAGGCGAGCAGTTGGGCTTGAGAAAATTTGTACTGTTCCACAAACAAAATGGCTGGCAAATTTTGGCAAAAGTCGGAATTAAGGGTAAACTCAAAGACATCGACATTGACGAAGATTTGAACAAGTTTACGGACATCACCGTTATTGAATCATCCTACAAAAAGACCTTGAATAAATTTGATGTCATTGTTCCGGTTTTTCACGAAGAATCCCCCCTGGCATATTTGATTTTGGCCGGATTAAAAAAAATGGATAATGCCAATGGAAATCCTTATTTACAACTGAATTTCATTCAAACCTTAACCAATATTATTGTCGTTGCCATAGAAAACAAACGACTCGCGAAAGACAGCATTCGTCAGGAAAGAGTCAAGCAGGAATTGGAAGTCGCCTCCGAAATGCAACGAATGTTATTCCCCTCTGAGCTTCCGACCAATCACAAAATCGACATTTCTGCCAAATACCTCTCGCATTCAAAAGTCAGCGGTGATTACTATGATTACATTCAATTGAATGAAAATGAATTCATCGTATGTATAGCCGACGTTTCGGGAAAAGGAATTTCGGCGGCTATGTTGATGGCCAACTTCCAGGCCACGGTTCGAACGCTTTATCATTATAAGCGACAGAACCTGACGGAACTGGTTCGGCAACTGAATGAGAACGTGTTTCAAGCAGTAAAAGGAGAAAAGTTTGTGACTTTTTTTGTGGCGGAGTATAATTCCAAAACCCGAATTTTACAATATGTCAATGCCGGTCACAACTATCCAATCCTCATGAATGGATCAGAAATTAAATATTTAAATAAGGGATGTATTGGACTTGGAATGCTCACTGAATTGCCCTTTTTGGAATATGCGCGAGTTGAAGTTCAACCAAATACCACTTTGGTTTTATACACGGATGGAGTTGTAGAACTTGAAAATGACACCTCTGAGCAATTTGAAACTGAACGCTTAACGGATATTATGAAAAACTTCAGCGCCTTATCGATGGAAGATCTGAATGGAATTATCTTTGGAAAGCTCGATGAATGGCGCGGAGTACGAAAATATGTGGATGATACGGCGATACTTTCTTGTCGGATATTTTAATTTTGAAAATTCTGATTACGTTATTTTTTTTACCAACCAAAATCCCTTTTTAACGGCGGATCTCCATGATTCCATTCAATAGAATCGCCCAAACTTACCCTTTTTTCAATTTTAGCGTATAATTTAGTGCTCAATTTGAGAGATGAAGCTACTGCTTTACATATTGCTGATTTTTAGCTCCTTAACTGCTAAGGCCGGTCGTGAAGCGGATAGTTTAAAGGCTATCTGGCAGGATGAGACAAAGTCTGATACCGAGCGCATGGAAGCTCTAAAAACCCTGGCTGGAGATGTGTATATGCGCACCAATCCTGACACGGCCTTTTACTTCGCCGCTTTAATGTACGATCTGGCAGAGAAAGCCGGAATGCCAAAATATCAGGCTGCCGCCCTCGAAATTCAATCGACCTCTAAGCGACATTCCGGTGATCCAACCGCAGCCATGCAATATGCCAATCAAAGTCTCAAGATTAATAAGACGATTGGTAATAAATCTGGAACTGCCACTACTTTGTACGTGATCGGAGGGATTTATCATGATCAATCCGATTTCGTCAAGGCCGCGGGATATTATGACCAAAGCTTGATCATATCAGAAGACATTCAGGACAGCAATGCAATTGCAAAATGTTTAAATGCAATAGGATATTTACATGACGATTACGGAAGATATGAGGAGGCAATTGATTTTCACGAAAGATGCCTAATGTTACGAACTGCCCTCAGAGACCGGCAAGGAATGTCCTGGACCTATAATAACCTGGCCAGGGTATATTATCATCAGGGAAAATATGAGAAATCAATTAGTCTGTACAAGAGCAGTCTGAGTATTAAGAAACAATTAAGAGAATTTACCATGAGCGAAACACAAGGCAATTTGGGATTCAGTTATTTGGCCCTGGGACAGACGCTCAAAGCCATTGAGATTTGTCAAGAGGGATTTCAGGGAGCATATTTTGTTGACTTCGCCAAAGCAAAAAGGCTGAATTGCGACTGTCTCTATCAGTCGTACAAAGCAAACGGAAATACACAAAAAGCCCTGCTTTATTATGAGAAACTAAGTGCTATGGAAGATAGCCTCCTGAGTCAAAAGAATACAAAAGCGTTGATGGAACAGGAGATGCAGTATGAATTTGACATGAAGGAGGCATTGTCCAAAGCTGAGAATCAAAAACAGTTAGACATATTAGAGGAGCAAGAGAAACAGCAAGAAATTATCTCCTGGGCGGCGGCTGGTGGGGCATTTGCGCTTCTACTTATCGCCGGACTGATTTTCAGATCGCTGAGACAGGCTAACCGGCAGAAAAAGGAAATTCAAACTCAAAAAGAACTCCTTGAGCACAAGAATAACGAAATCACTGATTCGATTATTTATGCCAAGAGAATTCAACAAGCCATTTTGCCCCGAAGAGTAAAAATGGACAAGCTATTACCTGACTCATTCATTATGTACTTGCCCAAGGATGTGGTGGCCGGTGATTTTTACTGGTTGGAAAAGCACGACGATTGGATAATTTTCGCAGCGGCGGATTGTACGGGGCATGGTGTTCCGGGTGCAATGGTATCCGTGATTTGTTTCAATGCACTAAATCGATCTGTGCGTGAGTTTGGGATTACGGATCCCGGAAAAATTCTGGATAAGACGAGAGAACTGGTAATCAATCAATTTCAAAAAAGCGACGATGAGGTCAATGACGGAATGGACATTTCCATTTGTAGTTGGAATGTTAAAACAAATGAACTTCTCTGGGCCGGTGCTAATAATCCAATTTGGCTGGTTCGTAAAGGCGAGTTAATATCCACGAAGGGAAATAAACAACCAATTGGAATTTTTGAAAATCTAAAACCATTCGACACTCATAGCTTCGAGCTCATCGCAGGAGATTGTGTATATGTTTTCACAGATGGATATCAGGACCAATTCGGAGGAGAGCGAAACAAGAAATTCAAAACTGCAGCGCTCTCTAAACTCGTGCTGTCGCTCCAGAAAAAGTCAATGGCCGATCAACACAATGAACTTTTAAGAGTTTTTGAAGAATGGCGAGGCGATGTCGAACAGGTCGATGACGTCTGCGTTTTAGGAGTCAGATTTTAATCTGACGAACTGGAACCGATGACGGAATCGATCCCGACCGAAGGAGCCTGCGACCGAGCGTCGGGATCCGCTTTTAAAATTCGCTGCGAATCAAATCTTCAATACAATCAACCCAGGCAGAACTGTCATTCAAACTTTCAACCAACTGAACTTTGTCACCACCACGTTCTTCGAAAATCTCCTGGTACTCGACACCAATTTCAATCGAAGTCTCCAGACAATCAGCAATAAAAGCAGGAGACAGGGCCAATATTTTTTTCTTGCCGACCTTTGCCAAATCAGCGACGACATGATCGGAGTATGGCTTTAGCCAGGGCGTTTTGCCAAGGCGAGACTGAAAACAAACTGTATAATCCTCTTCACTTATATTCAGTTGTGCGACAATTAAACGAGAAGTTTCATAGCACTGATTTCGATAACACAATTTATAATCCTCATTAAAAGTCTTGTCGCAAGAACAGTCCTAGCATTTCAATTTGGGGTGAATTTTGTCAATTTGTCGCACGGGTAAACCATGATAAGAGAAAATCACATGATCAAAAGCTGCCACTTCATACTTG
>CAZCAD010000159.1:0-7170 GCA_964496525.1 uncultured Flavobacteriales bacterium
GCGGTAATAATAATAAACGGCCAGACTATTATATCCTGAGGAAAGGGATGAATACAAATTGTATTCCTCGCAAATTTGAATCCCCTCCATTAAATGATCCAGAGCCAATTCGGAATTGAAGTAGTCTTCAACTTGCCCTAATAGTATCAAAGTTTCGCCTAATTTTTCGACGAGCCGGTTTTTCCGTGCAATTTTGACAGAACTATTGAGGACTTCAATGGCTTTCTCGTATTCACCCAAATAGTATAATGTTGTTCCCAGATTATTTGAACTGCGGACAAAATGCTTAGGGAGTTTAAGATCTCGAGATAGCCGAATAGCCCTTTCATAATACTGAGTTTCGATTTCCAAATCAACAAAGGCATACTCACCTCCAATTACAAGGAGCAAGTTTATTACGTTTGAGTCATTTTTTTCATACTTCAATAGTTCGCGCTCAAGACTGTCGATTGTAGCTTGACGGTCCTGTGCACGAACACTGAATGAAAGAATTGAAATTACAGTGAATAAAATCCGCATATGATCTAGCAAAATATACAAAATTTAATAGGTCAAATCGAATTAATTTATACTTTAGTGACTCATCAAAACTTATAAGTATGCCAGGACCAGTAGAAAGAGATGTTAACGGAATTATTAATGCACTCTACGAAGGGGATTATGGGGAAGTAAGCGAGGGAGACACATTGGATAATGAAAACCCCAGGAGGGATTTTTACCAGAATGGAGCAAATGTTGAATTCGTCGAGGGCGACCTTGTGACGTACATTGAAGTCACTTTCCCCGATACACCGGGTACAGGCGATAAACCGCCTTTAGTTAAGAACATTAAGAAGAAACCGAGTTAGTTTCCTCAAATTACGTCGCCGGATTTTCTTAGTTAACTCATGGAACACTCTGATAATGAAGACCCTAAAGTTAACCTAAAACCCTTCAAACGGCATCAACGAAGTCTGCCTTGGCAGTTCGTTGTAAAAATAATAATGGGCATCGCGATCATTGCGGTGCTCTATTTTTTTTCGCAGATGCTAATGAATAGCGAGCCTGAAGATTCGGCTGAATCTGATAATGGAATTGAAGTAGAGATTGAATAACGTCCGTCCTTCCATAAATCTGAGAGATCCTGATCCATCATCTGACACATAGGAGGAGATGCTTTATTCAATGATTGGTGGAAATTTCGAGCGTCTATGCTCTAATATCTATTATCTATGCTCTAATATCTACTCCCAAAGCAACTGAATAGTTGTCTGTCGTTGTTCAACAGTGCCGTCGGCATTACTTAAAACGATCACTGCGAAGTAAACACCGGATGAGCACCTGATACCGGCGTGAGTAAATCCATCCCAACCGCCTTCAACGCCAAAAAAGCGATAAACAAGCTCGCCATGACGATTGTAAATACTGCAATCCAGATCATCAAAACCAACAGCGTTGATCTTATAAATATCATTAATGCCATCACCGCCGGGGGTAAAAATATTGGTTATTTCGATGGTTTGAACGTTTGCCTGACTAAACGCCATCGGCCCTACCGACATGCAGAATAACAATATGTAGAGAGGTTTCCTCATATTTAGTCTATTAAGTTACGAAAAAAGGCGGTATTTGCCCAATTTTCCATCTCGTTTTAATCAAAAAGATCCCGAATCTGCGCTACGCTCCGTTCGGGATCAATTCCAGTTGTGATGTGAATGAGTTACAAAAAATGAAGCTATTTGTCCACTTTTTCGTCCGAATTAATTAACTCTAATCCGTAATCTTTTCCTTTATCCACTGCAGGTACGCCACTTTTCATCCATTTTGGGATATCAGCCCCCAACAAGTAATAATCAAAGAATTGCCGCATTCGTATGCTGAGGTCCTTTTTATTGGCCATTTTGACCAAATTATGCGAGTCTCCGTTGTAATTCAGCATCCAAACCGTCTTATTCAGGCGTCTCAGACCCATGAATAGCTCAATTCCCTGATACCAAGGTACGGCACCATCTTTATCATTATGCATAATTAATAAAGGAGTTTCAACATTCGGAAGGTGAAAAACCGGTGAATTCTCCACATATAAATCGGGTCTTTCCCAGATAGTATGCCCGATGCGGCTCTGTGTACGCTCATATTGAAATTCACGACTTAAACCTGATCCCCAACGAATTCCACCAAAAGCGGAGAACATATTGCTTACCGGAGCCCCCGCCATCGCCGCGGCATATTTCTTCGTCATTGTTACCAATTGTGCTGTTTGATACCCTCCCCAGCTTTGTCCTTGCAGCCCAAGGCGGGTCGTATCAATCCATTTGTACTTATCGGTCAGATAATCCGTTCCACTGACAATACAATCGAAAGCTGAATTTCCCGGATGCCCCGGCTCATACAAAACGTCCGGAATAAAAACGATATAACCATTGCTCGCATATTCTGTAGGATATATAATACTCGCAGTAGCCCGTGGCGAATAATAAGCGTGAAATCGACTCTGGTACTTTTCATAGAAATAGACGATCATTGGGTATGACTTGGTTGAATCAAAATCCTCGGGTTTGTAAATCATGCCTCTCAAGTCCAAGCCCTTGTACGATTTCCAATCCACAAAGTCCACGGTTCCCCAATTGTATTCGGCTTGTTCCGGATTAGCATCCGTCAGTACTTTTGGATTCTTAAAGTCGTTTTTCGCCGATTCCAGATTCGGAAAACGAGTAAAATTCTGTCTTCTAAATAGAATTCTGTCAGATTTTTTTGCATGTGAGAAGTAAGTATACTGGTGATTGGATTTAATGAGTTCTGTTCTTACAAAAGCCCTATCCTTTACGTCCAATTGAAAGTTGCTGTAGGTTTCCCATCGATCACGCTCATGTACACCCTTAAGCAAACATTGCTCCAGATCCACCCATAAGCTATCTCGATTTTTACGAGTCAGACGATATCGTACACCTTCTTTTTTACCTGTATTACCACTCACCTCCACGATTCCTTTCGGATTTGCCGGACTTAGCGCAAATACATCATAGTGAGAATTAATCAAGGCATATTCAAAGCCATCAATAATCGTCCAGCCGCTAAATCCCCTGGACCATGTTAAAGATGGCTGACCATTGTTGTCTCCTGCGAATTCGGCATCAATTCCTTTTGTTAAGTTGATGTTCTCACGGTTGTTTATATGTTTTCCATACCAGCTCGAATCCTGAGGATCAAACCAAACAAAATATTCACCCGATGGTGAAAGAGAGGCGCGGTCATACAGCGATTTTGCCAAAGGAAAGGTATTCCCTGTTTTCAAATCCATGTAATAGTAATCTGAGCGCCATGGATAGCTCCAGCTTCGTTCTTTCAAATAGGGGGTTTGCGTTTCAGCGATGGCAATGTCCAAATTAGCATGCCAATTTGTTTGAACGGATTCAAATTCTTCGGTTTCAAGCTGAACCATTTTCTTCTCAGCTAAATAATAAACAGCCATGTAATTTCTCTCCTCTTCACGACTCTTTCGCTTTAATTGTTCGGGTTGAATCCGAAGGTCAAAACCGCTCCACACATCGACTGTTGCCTTTTCAGTATCCAATAGCGAATCCTCCGGATCCTGTTCTACAATCTTATTTGTCCCGAAGTATAGTTTGGAGCCATCTCTTGAAAACCAGGGATCACCAAATTCAGAAACGGTCCAGCCTTCAGGCATTGCTGCTGTGTTCGAATCAGCCAGAATGGTCGAAACAAATGAACCGGTGTTCAGTTTCCAATAGTGTAGGTCGTAGTTCTTTTTCTCATTGGTATCAGGTGTTGCCAAAAAGCTCAACTGCTCGCTGTTATAGTCGAATTCCAAGCCGATTACCGAAAGCTGTTTTTCCAACAAAGTCGCGATTGATAAAGTTGCTAAATCCAGAAGTTTAACATCGAAAGTGTCCTTCTCGTCTTTGAGGCTGGTAGTAAAAGCCATTAATGTTCCGTTGCGGTTGAATTGATAATCAACTACCACATCAATGATTTTTTCGGCCCCTGTCTTTGGATTGTACACCGTCAGCGTTTTACCGGAAGTCTTTTCCTTTTCACAATCCGACTTTTTCTTTTTCTTCTTTTTCTTCTTCTTTTTCTTGGACTCCGGACAATCAGGCCGCAAATCTTCTGTCGCCAAATATGCCATCCAGTCACCTTCTTCGCTCAAAGAAAAAGACTTAATTTTTTCAATTTTACGAAGGGAGTCAGTCGCCAGCCAATAAATTCCCAATGAGTCTTTCGGCATTTTTTCCTTCTTAACCTCATCTAATTTTTTCTGCCGAACCGTATCGAATTCAGGTTTAATCAAGAAGACAAAGAACTCCTCACCAAAATGAATTTCACCGGACTTTCCTCTTGGAAATTCCTTTTTTAAACTTCCATCAATTTTTTCTAAAAACAAAAGCCCATCCCCCGCTGTCGGATTAATGGTGTAGGTAATTACATCACCACTTTCGGTCTGTGAGATCCTCGAAATCGACTTCCAGGAGTCGTACATCGCATGGTCGATTTTCTTCTTTCCGTTGGATGCAAGGTTTTCGGTGGAATCATTCTGTCCTGAGGCGATGCTAAGGAGCGAGAATGTATATAGCAGGGCAAAGATTTTTTTCATGCTTGTCAATTACAGCGACCGCAAAAACAGCCGAATTCGTAGCTTGACAAATATACTGTTTATAGAGACTTTTAGAACGGCGAAAGCCAGAAGACCTTGCAATAAAGAATCGCCCAGGACTAATCCGCCAGAATTATCTGAATTGTATTATCAATGTGATTCTTATAACCGACATCGTACGACATTGTATATTTCTCTCCTATGGGGCTGCTGTGCATGTGAGTAAAGTAATTAGGGTCGTATCCGTACGCTTGCACAATATCCATTGAAATCGGAGCCGAGCGATAGATGTCATATAACTTATGCAAAGCGATCCAATTTTTATGGAGAATTCGATTCACTTGATGAACGACTTGTTCTTTTTCACGATTCCGTTGATTGTGAAATTTGTTTTTACAATTCAGCGAGCAGAACTTCTGATTCGTTCTTCCGGCAAATTCTGATTGGCATGATGTGCATGTATTCATAAGCAAAACGTTTGTTAAACTCCTTTCCACGAATGATTTTACGAGATAAAATGATTTTTGGTTACGGAGCAGGGCGTTCCCCGCCCGTCTGCCCACACACCGATCGGTCAGAGCCCGGGCCTGCTTGCTATTTCCTCCTACGAGCGGTTTAAACCCCTCGCAGGCCCTGCTCCCTTATCCTTAACGCAACGATTGCTTCGCCCTCCTCCTTCCTGCTTCGGAGTTATCCTCGCAATGACATAAAGGGAAAGCCGATGCTCTTGTCGAACACCGGCTTCTAATGTTTATTTGACCTGTTGCGAGATTAAAAAAAGTCAACCTGTTTCAGGGACATACAACATACACAAATCACCAATCACCAATCACCAATGACCAATCACCAATCACTAATAACCTACCACGAACAACCCCCTAACACTACAAGAAAGCATCATTCCGTTTTCACCGAAGGAGTCTCGTCTTTTTTTCCTGCTAATTTGAAATCCAACTTATAATAGAAGATCGGCAAGAATCCTAATTGATATCGTCTCTCGAAACGGTTGACCGTGCCGGGCGCGTAGGTCAATCCAAGGACATTTGGTTGTCCCGTAATGTTAACAAGGTCCAATCCTATTTCATGAGTTGTTTTCTTAGTATTCACCACCCAATTCACTTTGATGTCAAGTCTGAAGTAATTGTCAAACTGATTTTCATTGTAATCTTTATCCAGGAACACAATCTCCTTTTGCAAGTCTGAAGCTGTAGAATCAACGTTGCCATATCGCTTGCCTCCGGCATAAGTGATTTTCATACCCAAACCAATCATATTTTTTTTCTTCTTACCGACCTTGAATTCTTTTCCAACCAAGCCATTGACAATAAAGCTGCCGTTGAAATCGGTGTTTCTTTCGACACCATCACTTCCAACGTACTTCGAATCATAAATACTTCCCGTAACCATGAAGTAAAAGTCTTTGTCAAAAAACTTTTGGATCGTCAAATCAAGCCCGATGTTCGTACCCGTACCGGTGTTTACAAGACTGTCAGGGAAAAATCTCGCAAATCCACTTCCCTGGTTGAGCATTGAAAAGGATGAAGGTTGAAATTCAACCGGGACATTATAGAGGTATTGGTAATAAGCCTCTGCCTTAAACAAAGTATTCTTAACAATTAACTGATAGCTCAGCACGCCATGAAATGCACGCGTCATGTGCGTATTTATATTATGATAGATCTTGTTTCCAAGACTATCCAACTGATGGTAGAAATAGATATAGTTCGGATGCTTCTGAGAGTGCATACCCGCACCCAGGGCAATCGTATTCTTCTCGTTCAGCGCGTACTTAAGACCTACACGTGGCTCCGCCCAAGAGATGGAGTTAGACAAAGTATAGTATTGCGTATGAACGCCAACGTTCAGGGTTAACTTTTCCGTTGGTTTGTACTTCCACTGTAAAAAGGGCTGTATTAAAAACTCAGGAGAGGTCGATTGGTAATCCCATCTTACGAAATAAGAAGTATCAGGATTCGTGATGTTCTCACGAATTGAATCCTGCATGTCAAAAAGATAGGCATCAACATTAATTCCGTATTTTATAACATGCTTTTTATTCAACTTAGTATTCGCACTTATATACGCTGACATTGTATGTGCAGTAAATGAATATGCCATCATGTTGTGAGGAGGAGCCAAATAGTTCCAGGTAGAATCGACATTCAAGGTCCTCAGGATATATTCATGTTGCGAATTTTGATTTTCTCGTGCATAAGAAAATGTCGTCTGAAACAAAGTTTTTTTGTTGATGGGCTTTTTATAAGTTACCCCTCCAACCATCATGTTCGATCTAAAATATTGATCTCTGTCCTGCTCACCAAAGGCATCTTGCGATGGTACTGTTTGATCTGAGATCAAGATGTCAATTGAGCTGGCACCCCCCATTCCCCACATTGAAAGCTGCCCACCTTTTTTAAGTGGGAAGTTGAATTTAGCTGCCCCGTCTCCATAAAGAGGAACGGCATCTGTTCCATAAGGGATTCCAATCTTATCAATGATTGTTAAGGTTGAAAATCGCCCGATTAGTAAATAACTGGATCCCGTTTTCTTGGAGATCGGACCCTCGAACAAAGCCT
>CAZCAD010000160.1:0-7146 GCA_964496525.1 uncultured Flavobacteriales bacterium
ACCCACCTCGCCGAAAAGGTAATTTTTATTTTTCCCGAAAAAAATCTTGAAAGGTGACCACAGTAGAATTTGTTTTTGCGTGGTATAAGCTCCTCCAACCTGAAACTGTGATCTTTTCTCCAGTGTATCCTTACCCCTGGCTGCTTGAAAGGTATAAGACATAAATCCTCCAAAACCGAATTTGGTTTCCGGTGTAAAAAAGAAAACGGGATAGCCCGCAAGAGACCACCATCGAGCAGCTTTCATCTCTTTCTTAGCTTTTTTGAGGGAATCTTTCAGCACTTTAGCGGTAGAATCTTTCTGCGAATAAGATAGTGGCGCTGTGCTTATGAATAGAAATAGTAAAAATGGTCTCACTATCTGGAATCGCGGTGATAGATGAATTCGCTCTCATTGCTCTCAGCCGGAACGAAATAGTACCCTTCAGCATCAAATGCCTTAAGACCTTCGGCGGTATCAATCTTATTCTGAATAATGAACCGACTCATTCGGCCACGCGAAAGTTTTGCGAACTGCATGTTGACTTTATATTCTCCATTTTTATTAATGTCTTTGAAGATCGGTGTTACAAGCTCAGCATCGATTTTCTCCAGTTGGGCCGCTTTGAAATATTCGGATGATGCCACGTTGACAAGAAGATTACTTCCTTCTTGATCCAGCTCTCGCTGAAGCTCGATCCGTATCTTATCTCCCCAAAATAAATACAGATTCTTCACCTTTTGAGTATAAGCGAATCGCGTTCCCATTTCAAGGCGGTAAGCTTGCATGAGATCCATTGGCTTCAATAATCCGTAAAGACCCGATAATATTCTCAGGCGATTTTGACCCTCTGCCATTTCTTCATCCGTAAAACTTGCATAGTCCATTCCCTGATAGGCCGCACCTGAAAAAGCCAGTCCGGCAGGAAAGCTATTGGAAGCGGTAAACGGAAGACTCCAGTCTTGAAAACGCCGATGATTCAATTCGGCCAACTCTTTGCTAATGCTCATTAGTTTGCCAATCTGCCCAATAGATAATTTTGCCAATTTTTTTTGCAGTTTAGCACTGTCTTCCAGAAACTTGGGCTGAGTGACATTAAGATTGCCGCATTCAACAGTTTCATTTAGTGACTTTGCCGGAGACAGAATTATTTTCATCGCTTTGTGTTCAGTGTTTGGAGCTACCGTTATTTCATAAGCCACTCAAATGTAAAAAGTATTCAGTAGAAAGAGTTCCTTATTGATACTTACTACTTGATACTTACTACTTTCTACTTACTACTTTCTACTTACTACTTTCTACTTACTACTTTCTACTTACTACTTTCTACTTACTACTTACTACTTACTACTTACTACTTTCTACTTTCTACTTACCCCTCTAATCAAATCGCTTGATGTAGGCATGGCAATATGGTGTACCACCTTTATTCTGATAATAATGTTCGTGATAATCCTCTCCTTCCCAAAAGCGCGTAGCTTTGGTAACCTTGGTTGCAATTTCCAAACCGTCGTCCTCCAACACTTTTTTCAACTTTTCGGCAATCTTCTTTTGTTCGTCATTCAAAAAAAACACTTCGGTTCTATATTGATCTCCAATATCCGGCCCCTGACGATCAACCTGAGTTGGATCGTGCGTTTCAAAAAACAGTTTGCACAACCTTTCATAATCCGTCTTTGCCGGATCAAATACCACGCGAACTGCTTCAGCATGACCGGTTGTATTGGCGCAAACCTCTCTATAAGTAGGATTGTCCTTATGTCCGCCGATATAACCAACCTGAGTCGATATCACTCCCTCTTCTTTCTCGAAAAAATATTCTGTTCCCCAAAAACAGCCTGAGGCGAATATGGCCGTATCTAATTTAACATCAGTAGCTCCCTCATTCTCCATTACAAAGGACATAGAAATGGAATTGACGCAATGACGGGTATTTTTTTCTGTAAATCCTTCGCCTTTAAAAACATGACCAAGGTGTCCTTTGCAGTTATTACAAACTATTTCTGTTCTACTTCCATCGGCATCTCTAATTTCTTCTACCGAATTACCGATGAATTCGTCAAAAGCGGGCCAGCCACTTCCGGACTCAAATTTTGAATCAGATGTAAAGAGTGGAGCATTACATCGACGACATTGATAAATCCCATCATCATGACTACTGACGTACTCACCTTTCCAAGGGGATTCAGTCCCTTTATCGACGATCACATAAGTTTCATCATCAGTTAGCTTGTTCCAATTATTCGACTCTTTCATATCGTTTACTTGCTTAGAATCGCCATTGCTTTGGGCCTGGCTACAGCCCGTTGTAATGATACCAATTCCTGAAATTAATACTATTAGAATTTTCATGAGTGTTCGTTTTTCATGATCAGTTTCGTCTGTTAGGTCCAAAAGTGAAATGATCAAAATTTGTTTATCTTATCAGACGATTTTAAAGCTAAATAATTACATACTTACTCTTAACAAATGTTAACGGCCAATTATGAATACATCTGCACTGATCTCTTTTCTCAATAAACTAGCTGCCAAAGGCTTAATCTCTACTAAAGCTAACGACAAAATTCAAGATTTTTTAGATTACAACACAAATTTTTTCGGCAAGCTCTTTATGGTTCTTGTTGCGATTTGTGGATCGCTCTTTGCCGCTGCTGCCATCTTTGAGCTGATCTCCCACAACTGGGATGATCTTCCAAAACATGTAAGAGGTGCGATGAGCGTTATTCCACTCCTGATTGCGCTTTACTTTTATTATATAGCGTTGTTCAAATATAAAAACTCGGTAGTCTGGATTGAAGCGAGCTCGATGTTTCTCTTCTTGATGATTGGAGCTTCGATTTCACTTGTCAGCAACACTTACCAACTGGATGGCGACTTTAACAAATTTATGTGGGTTTGGTTATTGTCCTCGGTGCCATTGTTTTACATCGCCAGGGCTTCCGGTATTGCGATTCTTTATTTAGGAATGGCCTTTTGGTTCATCTATCCGGAAATTAGATTCTTTTGGGGTTTTGGTGTTGAAAGAAATGAAAACTATCTATTGTTTTGGATGTTCTTCTTCCTACTTGTTCCGCATTTTTTAATGATTCTAAACTACAAGAGTCGCAAACAAGGCATGCGTGCCATCTACTTAGGCTGGATAATTGCCTTTTGCCTGTACCTGGCTCTTCCTGCAGCATTTGCGGGCGGATGGCTCTTTTGGGGGCTCGCTATTTTGCTTGCTTTTATGCTGGTTGGGAATCGGTTTTACGCGAAAAACTTAACTGTTTTTGGCAAGCCATTTCAATTTATGGCACTATGGGCAATCTTTCATTCTTTGCTAAGTGTAAGCAATAAGGATGGTTTGAAATACTTGTTTGAGCTGGAAAACCTGAGCTATTTAGATGAACTGGAACCGACCGCAATGAAGCACTATATTCTCGGATTGATTGTTGTAATTGGTTTAACTGTTCTTGCGTTCATTTATATACGTAAGAAAAGTGTCATCCATAAGTCTATCACCTATCTACCTGTTTTGATATTGTTCGTGATGATTCTTCACTATATCAATCAATGGTATGCTTTTGATATGACTTGGCTGGGACGAGTAGCAATCAATTTTTATGTACTTGGATTCGGTTTAGCCGCCATGATATTGGGTAACCGTGAAAAAAATATCGCGGCGCTTTTCTATGGTTTATTTTTAATATGTGCACTTCTTTGGGCTAGATATTTTGACATGGACATCTCATTCTGGCTAAAAGGAATCATTTTTCTATTTGTCAGTGGCTTGTTCTTTTTTATCAATTATATTTTTGCTGAAGAAGTGGATACGAGCCTCGGTCATCCTACCAACACACCTGCTGAGGATAAAGTGGAAATTACAAACGAAGAAGAATAATGAAGAAAGGAGTATTTATATTTTTTGCGCTGGTACTTTTAGGAGTTCCTATTTTCCTGGTGGTCAAGTCAGAAAGCGTTTTAGAGAATGGAATTCAGCATAAGATCAGACTAAGAGCATACGATCCCTTCGATCCGTTTAGGGGAAAATACCTGAGTTTGAATTATGAGAATACAATTCCTTGCGATGAAATTTTGGAGCGTGGAGATGTCTGCTATGTAACTTTGAAAAAGGGAGAAGATGGTTTTTCGACTTTCGATTATATGCATAGCGAAAAACCAGAGGGAGAAGATTATATAGAAAGCAGGGTAGATTGGCTTGTTATAGGCACAGGTTCTTTTAAGACTGACAATATCTCCAAATACTTTATCAATGAACATAAAGCGAGCCGAGCCGAGACGGTTCTAATCGAATATTCACAGGATTGCCCGGATGACATCTATGTCGCCATTCGAGTTTTGGATGGAGAAGTTCGGCTGGAGGATATTTTCGTTGAAGAAACACCACTGTTGGATTTTCTTGATCAACATCCCGAACTTGTTTCTGAGGACTAAAGTTTGTGTTGGCAAAGTCGTTTAGCGATCTCTATGGGGCCCGTGCAGAAACCGCTATTCGCAAAGACCTAATTTTAGGTCGATTTCAAAACTAATTTTTTTGCGAATTATCGTTACTTTTATCCTCATGCGAAGGGTAAAGAAATTGTTAGCTATCCTGTTTATTGTGGCGATGTACCCCATGATACACTTCGTTGCTACCCACTTTTATCTGAACGCCAATGACCAAATTTATAACTACATCCCACAAGAGAGCGATATTGTTATTGAAATTAATAGCCGAAATTTTGTTAGAGAAATTCTGTATCAAAAGGTCTTCGAAGAAGAATATTTCATCAAGACACTTTTTCCACCTGAAGAGCAATTAGGCAAGAAGCCATTGAATTTGGACGTAGGCTTGAATGTGTTTTCAAAGATAATTGTACTGAGAGAGCAATGGGCGGAGTCTGACGTCTGGCTTGCTATTGTTGAATATACCGACAAAGTGGCCATGAAAAAAGCCCTTGAACGGGAAACTCGGCACTCAAGAATCGTCTTTGGAGATAAATATGCCATCATTCAATTAAATCCATTGGTACAGCCGGAGGGCTTGGATCAGCATCTTGAAAAAATAGCGAAAGGGGATATTAAATCGTTCTCCGATCGGGTCAACTTGAACAAGTATTTCGATCCGTACAAGGAAATTAATGTCTACCTTTTACATGATGCAGGAACCGAATACACACAGTTGATCGATGGGTATTTGAGCTATGATTTTCTGCCGGATAAAATTGACATAGAGGGTGAATTTACGCCGGTGTCCGGTTTTGAAACCATGCCTTCAATTGCCTATTCAATGAATGATGATGTCGCGGTTAGTATCCGCTCGTCCATCAGCCTGTTCAATAGTTTATATTGGTTCGGTAAGGATAGGATTGATGACCTGCCTCATTACGAACAAATGGCCTTTGACTATAATGGAGTGCATATCTTCTTTGTCGATACAAAATTAAATTATCCTTTCCGATCAAAACAATTTCCTGAAATGCAGGTTCATTTTGATCTGACAGACACGGATGAGTGGATTGAATTCATAAGTGATCTGGAAGCCCGGGGAGAGGTTAGAATTGATACAACCGTCGACATGCTTTCTACCAAGCTGGGAACTTTTTTTAAGTACCGACTTGGCGGAAATGAATTTGAGCTGATGCGTGAGAGCACGAATTTTTTACCGGCTGAAGAAAGTAATGTATACTTTGATTTTCGCTTGGAGGTGGACCCGATTTTAGATAACACCAAGTTAGCGACAGACGATAAAAACCCGCCCACAGATGTAGAAGCATCCATAGGGTTTGCCATTGGAAATGACTTCATTGCTGACTTAAGGGTTATGGCCAACATGGAATCAATGTGGTATAGGATGTTCCTCGAAGACGAAAATATAATGAAGGCAGAGGGGGAAGTACTTATGAAGAATCAAAATGGCAGTTCTATTATTGAAATCCTCCGATTCGGCTCGCTTACAATTGAGTTGATCAAAGAACTTTAGAAAAAGGGCAAAAGAACAAGCAAGAATGTTCATTTATTCCTACACAAGCCCAAGCTCCTTAAAATAAGCACTCATTTTTAGCATTCTGGAACCGTACCAGGAAAAAATTTCTCCGTCTACCAAAATCACTGTTGAATTTAATTCAGATCGAAGAATCTCGGCATGTTTTTCAACAAAAGGAAAGGGTTCAGAACTTAATAGCATGTAGTTCGGATTCATTTCCTGTATTTCGCTGAGACCTATTTCAAGGTAGCGTGATTTTTTATCCACGAGACAATTAACTAAACCCAAACTGTTTAGGACATGACCGATAAAAGTATTATTACCGGCAGCCATATAGGGATTATTCCACATCAGATACAAGGCGCTTCCGCTCCATTTAGGCATTGTTTTAAGGTTTTCTTCCAACTCTTGAGTCAGATGCGCGGCTTCAGGCTTCTTGTTAGTTAAAACACCAACTGCATTCATCATTTCGAACGCATCATCAAAATTAAAAACATCACTTATGTATACCGGAAATTGAGCTTGAAGAAACTCGATTTCTTCTTGACTGTTTTCTTCCTTATTCGCCAGAACGAGATCGGGCGATAATGCCTGAATCGCTTCTATATCAAGAGTTTTGGTTCCTCCCACTCTAGTTTTTGATTTGAACCATTCTTGGGGATGTATACAAAATTTTGTGATGCCTACCACCTCTTCATTTAAACCATAATGGAAGAGAAGTTCGGTTTGAGAAGGAACGATGGAGACAATTCGCCTGGCAGGTGAATTCAGCGAAATCGTATTTCCTAATTGATCTTGAACTTCTGTCACTAACCAATGGCATTAACCAAATCATGACGAGTGACGATGTGATAATTGTCCTCTCCCAGATCGATAATTACGGCGGGAATTTGCCGATCAATCATAGATGAAATTTCTTCAATTTTGGCATTCGCCCCCAAAACAGGAAGTGCTTCGAGCATGACCGTATGCAATGGAGCATCCATAATAGATGAATCTTCGATGATGCGTTGATACAATCTGGAGTCGTCGACAAAGCCAACAAATTCTCCATCCTTGCTAATTGGAATTTGAGAAATATTGTGGTCTTTCATTTTAGCCACCGCATGAGAAACCAACTCTTCTGATCCACAAAACACCAATTTATTTTCACCATGTTGCGCAACAAGTTCACGCGCATTTTTAAGTCCCTGGTCTAAGAA
>CAZCAD010000161.1:0-2152 GCA_964496525.1 uncultured Flavobacteriales bacterium
TTTCAGTTAATTAGGCCCTAATTTTACTCCCATACTTAAACTATTTCAGTTAAAAATAATTCAGGCTTCCGTATTGTCATGAAATATGAACTAATTTAGTATTGCTTTGAGCGGTCGAAGAGGGAAAATATTAGCTACTACATCTGCTTCAAGGGCAATTAATTATCTGCTCTTAAATCTGTCTTTTCATTTATCCAATTTGTTTAAGAAGCCTATTCACTGGGGCGTACCGATGGCTGTTTCGATTGAACCTACCACTGCCTGTAATCTCAGGTGTCCGCAATGTCCCAGTGGTTTAAGACAGTTTAGCCGTCCACAGGGCAATATGAAATTGGACACAAATCTGCAAATTCTTGACGGTTTAGGAAAACGCCTACAGTATATCAACTATTATTTTCAAGGAGAACCTTTTATTCATCCTGACTTTCTTGAGCTGGTAAAAGAAGCCAGGAAAAGGAATATTTATGTCGTTACTTCAACAAATGCTCACTTTATATCCGTCGAAAAAGCTGAAGAGATTATAGCATCCGGTCTCAGTGAAATCATCATTTCAATTGATGGATTAACGCAGGAAACGTATGAAAAATATAGAGTCGAAGGTCAACTTTCAAAAGTATTGGAAGGAACAAAAAACCTTATTGCGGCAAAAAGAAAACTCGGCGCTAAACATCCAATTGTCACTTTTCAATTCCTGGTCGTTAGTTATAACGAATTGCAAATAGAGCGATTACATCGCCTGGCTGAGGAGATGGGCGTGGATCGTGTGACATTAAAGACAATTCAGATTTACGATTTCGAAAGTGGAAATCATCTCCTGCCATCCAATGAAAATTACTCGAGATATCAAAAGCAAAAAGACGGCAAATTTGTGCTCAAAAATCAATTTAAGAATCGTTGTTGGAGAATGTGGAGCTCTTGTGTTTTTACCTGGGATGGTAGAATTGTCCCTTGTTGCTTTGATAAAGATGCGGTTAATCAGATGGGCGAGATTACAGCGACTGAAGATTTCTCAGCGGTATGGAAGTCTGCCATTTATCAGGAATTTAGGAAGAAGCTTCTTCAGGATCGAAGGCAAATTGAAATTTGCAAAAATTGTTCAGAAGGATCTAAGGTATGGGTGTGAACCTTTATCTGCGTCAATTGTACAAACGTTAAATAATTCTAAAATAAATTGGGGCAATCTATATTTACCTATTTTAGACTGCACACATTATATTCGCTAAGAACATGAAGAAGTTACTTATTTTTGCCCTGCTGCTTTCTGTCAGTCTTTTTGGACCGGCTCAGGAAATCAACGAAATTAAAATCTCAAGTAAGGTTAAAGATGTTACGGTCTTCCTCACCGGTGGAGAAGTTCATCGAACGGCAAAAGTAAATGTCGAATCCGGCAGAAATAAATTGATCTTTCGACAAATCAGTACGGTGGCGGACAACAAGAGTGTGCAATTTAATGCGGATAATGAATATAATCTGGTCTCTGTTAGTTCAGAAATTGACTACCTCACTTTCATCGACAACAATCCGCGGATTAAGACACTAAAGGATTCCATGGAACTCATCAGAAAGGAAATTGTTGATCTTCAAAATGAAAAATCCGGTTATGAATCTGAAAAACAATTGCTTCAAAAAAACAACTCAATTAAGGGAACGACTCAGAACTTAACTGTTGATGAGTTGAGAGCTATGGCATCATTTTTTAGGTTGAGCATGATATCACTCAACAAAACAATTACAAAATACAACGATGATATCACCAAAAGAAATACCCGGATTTATCGATACTCTAATCAGTTGACAGAGCTGAATTATAGAGAGACCATCAAAAGCAATCAAATTATTGTCATTATTGACTGTGTTAATGCAACAGTGCTTGAAATAGATTTAAAGTATATCGTTTCAAATTGCGGATGGCAGGCAAATTACGATCTGTCAGCAAACAACATTGATGGAGAAATCGAACTGAAATACAAAGCGAAGGTGTTTAATAACACCGGAAATGATTGGGAGAATGTAGGCATGGTCTTGTCTACTTCCGATCCGAATATTTCAGCTTCAGCTCCGGTTCTCTACCCCTGGTATTTAAATTATTATTCCTTGCAGAGTCAAGGCGATTTTAGTGAGCAGGGATATGTCGTTCCACAGAATCGAGGAT
>CAZCAD010000161.1:2189-7119 GCA_964496525.1 uncultured Flavobacteriales bacterium
AAATATGCCTCAGATGAGTCAAAATCTTGACGGGGTAGTAATCGACGGCGACGGCGGATCCGTCCAACCGGCTACGGTAGAGTTTACAACTATTCAAGTTGCCCAACTGTCCGCAGAATTTAAAATTGAAAAGAAATACACGATTCCTTCAGATTCCAAGCCATATTTGGTTGAAATCACGACTCATAATCTGACCTCAACTTTTACTCATAAAGCTGTTCCGAAACTGGATAAAGATGCTTTCCTGCTTTCAAATATTGTTGGTTGGGAAAAATTGGATCTTGTTCCGGGCCCGACAAATGTTTACTTTGCTGATACATACGTCGGTCAGTCCTATATCAATTCGGCCAATGTAGATGACACACTGAGACTTTCTTTTGGAAGGGATAAAAAAATCAATATCAAGAGAAAACTTTTGGAAGAGTTTTCGGATAAAAAGGTGGTGGGTAATAATCGAAAAGATTCGTATACCTATGAAATTACCTTAAAGAACACTCGCAGCACTGCCATCAGCATTGACCTGTTTGATCAGGTTCCAATTTCTCAGGATAGCGACATCTCAGTCAGTATAAATGAAGTTTCGGATGCTGATTATAACGAAACAACCGGCCGACTAAGGTGGAAAGTTAATCTCACAGGAGGAGAAACTAAGAAATATCGGCTTGGTTTCACGATAAAATATCCGAAGGATAAGAAAATTAAAGTGAAGAAATACCGTTCGGTATCCTCTGCCAAATTTTAAGATCGGAGATTAGAATTCTAATTCTGATTCGACTCTTCTGCGGAAGTTGAGAATGGTTCGTTCAATATTCGAAAAGAATCGTTCACGGTCCTTTGAATTCACCTCAGAAATCAGACTTGAATTTTCAATGAGTTTTTCAAGAATAAATTCCGATTCTTTGGCATAAAATGGATCCGGTGCGCCGAGGTAATTGAGAACATTATGTATTAAATAAACCGCCGATCCTTCATCCCATTTAGCTACATAGGTATTGTCGTGAACAAAGGTGTCGATGGAATACATTTTAAATTCATTACCTGAAGTCACCGCTTCATTTCCACGGCTGAACTTTCTACCCACTTCTGCCTGATGTTTCATATGATGGAGCAACTCGACCAAATTATCAAGTAGGTCCAGAGCATAAGACGGATCTTCAAATTGATGTGCATCAAAGTAATACTCAATTTGTCTCAGGGTTCCTCTCAAGGTTTCAGGCCCATAAATTTCAACAGTCGGGATAGAGTTGTAAATGTTTAAGAGTTCGATTCCCTGATTGAGAATGTCTCTGTCAATTTTCTCTTTTTTGAATTTTTTATCTTTGAACTCAGGAGAATTCAGATAAGTCTTTGCCCAAAAGAAAAATTTAAACCGCGTTAAATGCGGTAGATTTAGTAGTTGAAGCATCGGGGACTCATTAATACTAATAGTAACATTGATCCCTTCAAGCTGTCTCAATTGACCCATTATTTTCGTTAATCCGCCCAGCCAGGTCCTGATGTCCGCTGTGAATGTATCGAGCGGATTATAATCAAAGGTGACTTTCCCCCTCTGCAAGGTTCCAAAATCATCAAACGAAAGATCAAATGCCTCACAAAGTGTTTTGGTTTCATAAATAGTCAATGGGACGTCGCCCCGAATTCGGCGATAAACAGCATCCTGAGATAGGTGCAAGGTATCCTGCAAAGTAGTCGAAAGCTTTTCTCCGGAAGGGAGTTGCATTTTTATGCCATCAAAAATACGCTGCTGAATATCATTAATCGAATCCACGATTTCTAAATTAATAATAATTATGACCCATTAGATAATTTTGGACATAGTCTGAAATGCCTTCTTCTAAGGAAGTAAAGCTTTCGTTATAGCCTTCCGCCAAAAGCTTTCGCATATTAGCTTCCGTAAAATATTGATACTTATCTCGAATGTCCTCCGGTGTGGGAATGAACGAAATATCCGCTTCAAGCTTCATTGCTTCAAAGGTCGCCTTAGTTAAATCATAAAAAGTTCTTGCGGTGCCTGTTCCCAAATTATACAAACCGTTTTGCGGTCTTTGATCCATCATGAATAGGCATACTTTCACAACGTCTTTTACATAAATGAAGTCTCGCAACTGCTCTCCGTCCTTATAATCCGGATTATGAGAAGCAAAAATTTTCATGGTGCCGGTCTCATGTATCTGATTAAAAGCGTGCATGATGACCGAGGCCATTCGGCCCTTATGATATTCGTTAGGTCCGTAGACATTAAAAAATTTAAGCCCTGCCCAAAATGGTGGCCCATTTTTTTTCGAGATAGCCCATATATCAAAATTATTTTTCGATTCACCGTAGGGGTTAAGGGGCTTAAGTTGATGAATCACCTCATGAGAATCCTCATAACCATGCTCACCCAAACCATAGGTCGCAGCCGAACTCGCATAAACCAACGGAATTTCATTCTTCGTGCAGAATTCCCACATTTTCTGCGAATATGCAAAGTTCAATTCGTCAAAAATGCGCACGTCGAATTCCGTTGTATCGGTTCTGGCCCCCAGATGAAAAATAAATTCGATTTCACTTCCGAATTGTTTTACCCATTCAAAAAAGTCCTGCCTTGGAACTTTTGCTGCTAAGGTTTTGCCGTTAAGATTTTGATTCTTATCCGTATTCGAAAAGTCATCAACGACAACGATATCATTAAAGCCATTCTTGTTCAGTTCACTAACCAAACATGACGAAATGAAACCTGCTGCACCCGTTACGACTATCATTTAGATCCTTTTTAAGTCAATCTGTCAGTCTTTTTTCCAATTATCATCACCAAAGGCAAACGGATTGATTTTTGACTTGTTTGAAAGCAAAGCTAGTAACAATATTAATTTTTTATTAACCGCGGAGTTCACGGAGGTATTCGCTGAGGATCTGGAGTAGCTAAAGAATTTTAGAGACTGAGTTAAGGATATTTAAATCAATAAATACCTTAACAAGATGAAACAGAAAAGAAAGTCCTACAGCCGGGACTATAAAAAGAGGCTGGTTAAAATATGAAGGACGGGACACTACAAGAAATAGAAAAGAAATTATCTTTGGTTTAACCAAATCCATCTCTATGCGAATCGGAATCAATCTATTTATGGGCTTAATGATCGCTGTTGTCGGTGGTGTCATCTTTCAATCTATTATTGAAATGCCGACAGAACTGTATTATAATGCAGAGGTTAATTATACGTCGCACGATTATTCGTACAAACCCGGCCAAAGTGGTACTACTTATCAGTTCTATATTAAACGAGACGGGAGAGGCTATCAGGAATTGGACATTTTCCCGAGTATCGGAGTTCCAACGCTTTTTTACTTCGCTCTTCTTTCACTCATTGGGTTATTTCGATTTTTTCTTAACCGAAATAAACCTGTTAAGGAAATTACTTATGGAAAAATGAATGAAGAGGCCAGACAGCGGATAATGAAGTGGAGAGAGAAAATGAAGAAACGAAATCCAATTGGTGCCGTGGTTCTTGTTCTTTTCGTTCTGCTCTTCTTTTACTCCGGTCGAAATGGTTTGTTTGGATTAGGACTAGGCGACGAAGGATTTGATACGGAAATGATGGCGGTCAATTTTCAGCCGACTCATCTGATCTACGCACCCAAAAACAAGGGGCCCGGAGACATCTGGATGATTCAGGAAGATAGAAGCGGAGAAGGGGCGACTTTTATTGACGAAGATCAACATACATCATCTTTTGATTCCATTATTTATACTGTTCGTTTGCTGGATCAGAAAAAGGATGAAAGAATTGAGGTAGGTCAGTTTGTCGTTTCTGATGAGATGTCTTCATTTGATTGTTTTTATGCAAATGGGAAAGTTTGGTTGATCGCGCGACCGAATATGATGGTTGTTTATGACCAGAAGTCCCATGAACCGCTATATGAGTCCATTGAAGATTTCAATAAACAATTTGATGAACTAAGTAGCAGTGTCCATAATTTCTATCGCCATGATTTTGAAGGAAGAGATGTCTTAAGAATTGAAATGCTCGACGGTGGGGAATATTATTATCATTTTGATCTGGACTCACTCAGCGAGTCATTGACCACATTCAGCCTTGGCAGGACTTTTCAACGGTTCGAATTCGATCGTGCCAATGGCGAACGATATAACTTGACAGTGTCCACGTTAGAAGTTGAATCCGAGTACATGGATGACCCACGGATCAGAGAAGCTATGTCAATGTCAGAGCTACATTTCATGTTTTCTCACACAGAAGAGGTCACAATCGAGGATGTGTTTTTTATCGACCCTACTTTTCTTATAGAAACCAGAGATCGCTGTTTTGTCTTGCATAAAAAGGATGTATCTGATAATGCAGAGGAAATGGTGAGTGCCCTGGATAGTGCAGCGAACATTCTCTGGTCCGTCAGTTCAACGAAATTTCCAAAAAAACAAGTGGATGATTATATGCCGGGCGATATGACAGTTACGGCATTAATAGATAGAAAAACCTTGGTTCTTAGTTTCGTCCTGGATCGGAAAGCCGCTGGAATGATGGGTGTCGACATTTCGAGCGGGAAAATTAAGTGGAAATATAATTATTCAGACCTAATTCGTAAAGAAGAAATTTAAGGCAAATGGTATCTTTACCACCGCAATAATGAGCATGACATTGGAAGACATACGGGCAGACATATGCGAAGGAATCCCCTCTCAGATTCCGGCGAAAAAGGAATATGATTCCGAAGTTAATCACGCTCCCAATCGAAAAGACATTCTTAGTAAAGAGGAGAAAGAGCTGGCCCTGCGAAATGCCCTGCGCTATTTTCCCAAAGAACAGCATGCCGAATTAGCCCAGGAATTTGCTACAGAATTAAAAGAATACGGTCGTATTTATTTGTACCGTTACCGTCGCGATTATGAAATGTACGCTCGGCCAATTGACGACTATCCGGGCAAATGTCAGCA
>CAZCAD010000162.1:0-7115 GCA_964496525.1 uncultured Flavobacteriales bacterium
CTTAAGGATATTATTGTGAAGTCCGGAATCGAAGACCCGGCTGAGATACTCGAACAATTTGATAAATCGTATAAAGAATTATTCCAAGTACCCGGAAATACCGAAAAACGAAAAATGAATTTAGCCTTGATAAAAGTTGATCATGCGACTAATCGGCTAATATTTTCAGCTGCAAATCAGCAGATGTATGTAATTAGGAAAGAGCTGGAATTGTGGGAAGGTGATTCAAGATGCATCGGGAGCGCCGCAAATGAATCTTTGGTTAAATTCACGAATAAAGAATTGAGTCTTGAAGGCGTTCATGTAATTTATTTAAGTTCAGATGGACTTCAACATCAGGCAGGGGGATCGCAGGGGGCTCAGTTCGGCCAACGACGTTTTATGCAAGAACTGCTTCTTAATAACGGAAGGCCAGTCCTTGATTCATTGAAGACAGCGTTTTTGGATTGGAAAAACACCGAAGAACAAAAGGATGACATATGTGTTTTAGGATGCCGAATATAAAACACATATTTATCCTTTCCCTGCTTTTTCTGTCTTTAAAAACGGAAGCACAACATCAATATTTAGATTCTTTACAGCAGGTCATCGAAACAACCAAAGACGATTCGATTCGAATTGAATGTTATGCCTTATGGCAGTTAGAAGTTCGGTCGACCGACGTGAGTTTAGCACTGGAGATTTTGGAAGACATACAAAAAATCTGTCTGCGTAATTTCGAAAGAGGAAATCTGAAGAAGACAGAGTATTATCAAAATGAGCTTCTCAAAGCCGTTTATAACACGGCCCGTATTTACAACCGACAAGGATATTACAAAGAAGCGATTGAGACCTCTTCAAAAGCCATTAAAATTGGTGAAAGAGTCAAAAACAAGAAAACGCTGTCATTGATCCACAACGGACTTGCTAATTCCCATCTTGAATTGTCAGAAGTTGACAGGGCTCTTCATCATTACAAAATTGCTCACAAACTGGCAATCGAATCCAGAGATTATGAATTCGAAATAACTGTCATTGGAAATATTGGCACTGCCTATCAGACTAAGGGAGATTCTTCATTATCTGCCAATAACACTGACTTAGCGGAACATTATTATCAAATTTCCGCTGAATACTATGAAACCACCGTTCGTCTTGCACAGGAACGCGACTCACCACTTGACTTTGTTTATGCTTCTGCCATGACTGCTGAGGGCTTAATTAACCAGGGAAACTATGCTGAGGCACTTGAACTTGCCACCAGGGCACTCGAAGTGGCAGAAGAAGAAGAGTACACTATGGGTCAGGCCGGTGTACATGGAGTCCTTTCGGATATTTATCGCGAAATGGGTAATTTTTCCCAATCAGTCGAACACGGACAGAAAGGATTAAAAATTTCAAGACAATTTCCAACAGCCATACTTGAAAAATTTAATTTGGAAAATCTGTACATGGGCTATGAAGCAATG
Organism: uncultured Flavobacteriales bacterium; assembly: GCA_964496525.1. Lineage (GTDB taxonomy): Bacteria > Bacteroidota > Bacteroidia > Flavobacteriales_D > Crocinitomicaceae > JAKSBJ01. Next base: position 1,449 of record CAZCAD010000162.1, read on the forward strand.
GGACAGAAAGATTCTGCACTGCGCTATTTCGAAGAATTCCTTATTCTTAAAGATAGCATATTAAGTACAGAAAATCAGGGTGCATCCATACAAGAAAATTTCAAGATAGAGTACGAAAAAAAGACAGCTTCCGATAGCGTTCATTTCGCCGATCAGAAGGCGATTAATGATGCTCAGTTAGCTGAGCAATCTGCTCTTCTGAAAACGAGTCTGATCAGAAAATATAGCTTGTGGGGGATTTTAACGTTAATTCTAATCACTTGCCTCTATTTCTACAGGTCTTTTCATCTCAAGAAACGTGATTTCGAATTAATCAAATCTCAGAAAACACAGGTAACTAATCAGAGAAAACGCATTTTGGATAGTATCAATTATGCAGAGAGAATACAAACTTCAATATTGCCCGATACGACTGAGATTCAAAAATATTTACCGGGCTTTTCCTCCTTTTTCGCACCAAAGGATATTGTCAGCGGTGACTTCTATTGGTTCGCTCATCTAAATGGTTGTTCGTATTTGGCACTATCAGATTGTACCGGTCATGGAGTAGCAGGAGGTTTTATGAGCATGATTGGCTCAACGCTATTAAAAGATATTGTCCTTAGACAGGAGATTAAAAATCCAGCAGAAATTCTCGAGATTTTGGACCGGAGTGTGAGAGATCTTCTTGGTCAGCATAATGACAAGAACTCCGATGATGGAATGGAAATCGCAGTTGTTAAGATTGATTACAATTGCAATTTATTAGAATTCAGTGGTGCAAATCAGAAGTTGTATTTGGCAAAAAACCAGGTCGAAATCGTCGAATCCAGTTTACGCTCCATCGGCGGGTTCATCAGACATCCTGAAAGGCTGAAAAAGTTTGAAACGACGAGCTTCATACTTAGCGACTTGGATGCATTTTATCTTGTCACTGACGGTTTTGAGGATCAATTTGGTGGGCCTGCGAATGAGAAATATGGGAGAAATAGAGTAGTTGAGCTATTCAACAAAATTCAAAATCATAGAGATTTATCCCTGCTGCGAAAAGAGTTTTTTCAATGGCGGGCAAACAGTGCGCAAATTGATGATGTTTCAGTAATAGCTGTTCGGCTAAAAGAGGGTTTGTTCAATGCATAAGTTAATAATCGTCATATTCTTATTTATTTCTCAGCGAGGCTTTTGCGGGGAATGCGATTCACTTTACATTGATTCCCTGAAAGCAGAAGTAGAACGGATCAAAAACGATTCAATAAAGATCGAAAAACTGTTCGATCTGGATTATATCTTGTACGTATGTGACCCGGATGAGGATCTGGAGGTCAATTTAAAGATATCGGATATTGCCTATGCTAAATTGACCACCGGAGAATCGACATCCAATTTCTTTGCAACCGCCTTAGCTCAATCGCATCTGAATGTCGGTTTGGTTTATCTTCACAGAGGAGATTATTATCTCGCCCTGGACGAATTATTCGATGCATTCAATGCCGCAAACCTTCTTGTTAATCGTAGCATGGCTGCGAAAGCACTCATAAATATAGGTTCTGTTTATGCTCACCTTAAAGATTTGGAACAAGCAGAACGTTTTTACAAATTAGCGAATGAGCTTAGTATCAAAGACAATAATAAAGGAAATCAACTGGCGGCGATCGGAAGTTTAGGAGCGATCTATGAGATAAGAGCTGGCAATGCGGAAGTGGCAGGTGATATTCCGCTACGAAATGAACTTTGTCAACTTGCGATGAATTTAATTTTGGAAGGAATGAACATCGCCATCGAAATCCAAGATGAAGGATCTTACATTCTTTCTTTGTTGAACAAAGGCACTGTACTGTTTAGACTTGGCAAATTTGAAGAGGCACACCGAGATTTCACAGAAGCCTTAGCAAGAAGTAAAGAAATAGATAGTCCTTTTATTCTGGCTGAAGCATATTACAGTTTAGGAATGGCCAATCGCGCTTTTGATAACTATATAGAGGCTATACGTGACGCAAGATTGGGATTGGCGCAAGCTCGTGTTGTAAATAGTAAAGATCTGGAAATGAAATGTCATAAACTGCTCTATGAAAGCTATCGTGAGCTGGATATGGTGACGCTTGCTTATAAACATTTAAAAATTCATATTTCCCTGAAGGATAGTTTATTGAGAGAAGAAAACCAATCCAAGGGAATGAAGTTAAAATACCAACTTCAGTATGAGAGAAAAACAGTAGCTGACAGCATTCGCAGATTGAATCAACAAATCATTCAGGAGGCGGAAATAGCTCAAAAGGAAGCCGGAATCAAAAGTGGCAAAACCCAGTCTTATGCTCTTTTATGTGCACTTGTAATTGGGCTGCTCTTACTTCTGATTGTTTATCGTAGACTACAGCGTAAGAAACGAGAGAGCCGTTTAATTCAGCTGCAACGACAACACATCGAGCATCATCGAAATCAAATTGTTGACAGCATCAATTATGCTGAGCGAATTCAAAAATCCATTCTTCCCAATGATGAAGACATAAGAAAACATCTGAAAAACTTCTCCCGTCTCTACTTGCCCAAGGACATCGTTAGCGGCGATTTCTATTGGTTCACACATCATAAGAATTCCTCTTATTTGGTGCTTGCGGATTGTACCGGTCATGGTGTGCCCGGAGGTTTTATGAGTATGATAGGAGCAGCAATGCTAAATGATATTATTCTGGGGATTGGTTTAGAACGTCCCGATGAGATTCTTGAAAGGTTGGACCGGGACATCAAAGAATTATTAAATCAGGAATCGGAGGAATCATCTGATGATGGAATGGATGTTACTATTGTTAGAATTGATCATTCCAACAATAAATTGGAGTTCTCCGGGGCGAATCAACATCTTTATCTTCAGAGGACAGAGACCGAAATTATCAGAGGAGATTTGAGATCTATTGGAGGATGGGTACGCGATCGGTCTCGGCTACCCAAGTTTAAAACCAAGAGTTTTGATCTGAAGGAGATCGAATCATTTTTCTTGAGCTCAGATGGATTGGAAGATCAATTCAATGAAGCGAATAAAGAACAATTTGGACGTCATCGATTTTTGGATTTTCTAAACTCAATCAAAGATTCTGATCTTACTCAGCTTGCAGAGAATTTTCAAAGCTGGAGAGGTCAGGCTGTACAAACCGATGATGTCTGTGTCCTAGGGGTCAAATTGTAGCCATAATTTGCCGAATTCCACTATATTTGAGATAGTATGAGTTCAAGTATGAGCCCAGCAATCACATCATTTTTTGAAGATCTCAAACAGGAAGATCTCGCCCTTTGGTATAAAGGCGTATTTGACGATGAACTGACCACTAGCCTGATCGAGTTGAGCGATTTCAATGTGAGCGAACAGGAATTGGGCAAATCAAAAAAACGCGTTTCTTATCTGATGGCGGAGAGTTTTCAAAACATCGTTCGTCACGGCTTTAAATCGGATGATAATTCGATTGAAGGAACATTTGGTGTTTGTAATCGGCAAGGGCTGTTCCATATTTATTCTTCTAATAGAATCACGGCAGAAGAAGCCGATATGATCAAAGAAAAATTGGAAAGCGTGAATAGCATGGACGAGGAAGAGCTCAAAGAAACCTATCGTTCAATTTTAGTGACTGGAACGCTTTCTGAAAAAGGAGGAGCCGGTTTAGGTTTAATTGAGATGGTGCGTAAATCAGAGAGACCGCTTCAATACTATATTAACGAGCACGACGGTGAGATTGAATTTGCACTCCAGATTGATATAGAGGTGAGTAAAGGGGACCAGACAGAACCCTTGAAAATTGAAGAGGCTACTTCCATCAATCAGTCGTTGGACGATTCCGGTACAATCATTTTATTTAAGGGAGACTTTAAGGAGGAATCAACTTCGCATGTTTTGAACGTGATGCTCAGAAATACAGATTTGGGCCCTAACTCCACAAAAACGGATAAGATGATTTTTCATGCGGGAGTTGAGATGCTGCAGAATATTTCAAGACATGGAACTGAAGATGATGGCATTATTGAAGGTGTTTTTGAGTTGGCACAAGTTGATAATACAGTAAGGGTAACTGCACAAAATCTCGTTTCAAAATCAGAGAAGGTGGAATTTGAAAAAATGTTGCAACTCATTAATTCCAAAACCAAGGAAGAACTTAATACATTGTATAAAGAGAAATTGAAGGAAAGTGTTTTGGAAGACTCAAAATTCGCAGGTGTTGGTTTAATAGATCTTGGGCGATGTGCAAGCGATCCTATCGAATACAGCTTTGTGGACTTTGAAGAACATTTATTATTTACAATTTCTGTATATTTTAGTAAAGAATGATAGAAGCGTTGATAATTGAAGAATCTGAATTGAGTCCTGGCGTAAATTTCGACGCTTCAACTGATTCTTTGTCAGTAAGTGGTAGATCTCTTCCCGAAGATTCCAGAACCTTTTACAAACCAATTATTGATTGGCTAAGCGAATATGTGGCAGCGAAAGAGGGCAAAGTAAACCTTGAAATACACCTGTCTTATTTTAATTCAAGCTCGGCCAAACAGTTATTGAAAATGTTGTATATCCTCGAGGACCAGTTTGATGCAGGAAAAGAGGTTGAGGTTAACTGGGTATATGATAAAAACGACGTAATGATTCTTGAGCGTGGTGAAGAACTGGCTCAGCTTGTTGAAATTCCATTTCAGTTTAATGAGCACCCTGGGTAAACAAGAATGAGCAGTTAAATTTTCAATGATTTAAGCGGAGCCTCATGAAGATTGCGAAAAAAATTATTTACCTGATCTGGCTTTTGGCCATCCTTGGCATCATCATCTTTTTCATACTTAATCCTTCTTCATTTACAGCAGAAAACATTGCAGAATTTCTAAAGGAGTTTGAAAATCAGGCGATTGTTATTTATATACTATTGTCACTGGCAAGGGGCTTATTCTTGATTCCGAGCACACCATTTGTATTAGCGGGAGCTATTCTTTTTCCTCATATGCCCTGGACAATTTTTACCATTTCAATGATGGGCGTTCTATTTGGATCTTCGGCGATCTACTTTTTTTCCGATCTACTCGGCTTCAGTGAAAAGCTCGAAAAAAAATACCCAAAACAAATTCAGAAATGGCAACGTAGACTCAATTCCCCAAAGTCAATTTGGATTGTAATCGCCTGGTCATTTTTTCCATTTGTTCCAACCGATTTGATTTGCTATGTCGCCGGAATCGTTAAGATGCCTTATCGATTTCTGTTGGCCGGGGTTTTCATTGGCGAAGCAGTTTTGGTGTATTTCTATGTCTTTTTGGGAGTGGGAATATATGAGTATTGCTTTGGTTAGATGTTAGATCGCTTCGCTGATAGAGTATAGATCGCTTCGCTGATAGATAGGATATGTTCAATTAAGTGTGTCATTACTTTATTCCTAGTCTTTCTGGGTGAGTAATAGCCATAATACCGATAACTCTAGTCCAGGAACGAGGTTTTGACCATCTTTTCTTAACATTTAGACTCACTAAATATAGTAATTTGTATAAAGCTCTTTCTGAAGGTAGTGAACCTTTAGTTTTGGTGGCCTTTCTTATTTGTCTATTAAATCCTTCAATGGAATTTGTTGTGTACATTATATGTCTTATGTCTAGGTGGAGTACCTAAAGAATTTTAGAGACTGAGTATTTTATTCTCTAAACTAAGCCCTAAAGTTCTTTTTCTCTTTGGAA